>JBFHGF010000323.1:0-4038 GCA_041583335.1 Bacteriovoracaceae bacterium | reverse complement strand
TCCGATTCAGGGGATCATCTTCGCGCCGTTTTGCCCAAGATAAAGTGGCTTACCGACGAAGTTCTTGGCAACCTCTTACCTCCTCAATATCCCTTTGCCATTAACTCTGCTCGAGTACCACGAGGCAAAGAGCTCTTCGCCAATAATTGCATGAAGTGCCACGGAGACCATGATCGCGATGAGCAGGGTCACCCTATCTACACAGCACCAAAAGTGATCTCTAATAAAATCGTACAAACTGACGATGAAAAGCTCAAGGCCATCTCACCCGAGTTTGTACGCTTAGTTGAAACCGGAAGTCTTGGCGACATCCTAAGCTTCAAAGAAGACAATATTCAAAAGGGCTACTTTGCTCCCAAGCTTTGGGGAATTTGGTCACGCTTTCCCTATATGCACAACGGCTCTATCCCTAACCTCTACCAAGTGATGATACCACCAGCGCAACGTTCAGAAATTTTTGAAATGACCGACGCCGGTGAAGAGCATCGCTTTGATCGTGACCATGTTGGACTTACTCTCTTCACCAGTAGTGAAATGCCTCGCAAGCTACGCTCGGCCAAGGGCGGTAATCGAGAAATTTATTGGATCAAAAGAGAAGGTCAGTCCAACCGCGGTCACTACTACGAAAAGAGCTTTAGTAAGCTCTCTCATAACGACCGCATGGACCTCATTGAATATTTAAAAACACTTTAGCTTATAAACTAGTGGACTTGGAAAATATAAAAAACCGCCAATGAAGTCGTCTATGAAGAGCTAAATAATATTTATCACGACAAAATGACCAAAATCATATAGGATAGTAGTTCACTAAAGTAAACAAATTACGACTAGGAACTACTTTAAAGTGAAGCACCTAGCTAAAACTTATATTCTCTTTGTATGCCTCGTATGTGTCTTTTCTCTGCAATCAATTGAAGCCGCAGATCTAGAGTCTAAACAAGCAATAAATATCAAGGCCCTCCAGTGGGAAGGCTACCTTGACCCTTCTCTAATGGAAGTCTTTAAAAAGAAGATAAAAAAAGAGATGGGCATTGATTTGACCTTCACTATAGATAATCTCATTGATGAGAAACTCTTCTTCAACAGAGCGCGTTCTCAATCCGTAGATATTATTTTTCCTGGGGTCGATATCTCCGTTGATCCCTCCTTTCAATTAAAAGAGCAAGGACTTGTCCTGCCTCTCGATATAGAACGTATCCCCAATTACAAAAATATTGTGGCCGAACAGCAAAAACCTAAGCACCTTATTTTCCAAGATAAGCTCTATGGAGTTCCCTTTGTTATGGGTCAAGTCGCTCTCTTCTACAATACCAAGAAGGTTAAGCTTGGTGAGCTTAAGGATATTAAAACTTTCTTACAAAAGGCCAAACCTGGTTCACTAGGAACCATTGATTTTTCTCCTCACACCCTCTACGTCCTTGCCATGGCGCTGGGTTACAAGAAAGAAGACATCTCCAATTACGATAAGATCTCTCAAGATAAGAATTTCCTCGAAGTGCTAAAGCTATGGCGCCATAAGGCCACCGTGATTTTTGATGAAGGAGTAGATACCATTGAGAAAACAAAAGATCTCAATGCCTTTATCAGTTGGGGTTACACCATTAGAGAGTTGGTGCTCAAGTACAATCAAAATTGGAAATCTTTCGACTTCAAGCATGGAACAATCACTTGGGTTGATAATATTATGGTGACCTCCCGAGTGAAGCAAGACAGTAAAAAACTTGATATTATCTACCGCCTTATCAACTTTATACTCTCTAAAGATTATCAACAAAATATTCTACTCAAGAAACTCGCCTGTCTTCCCGTCAACGAAGAGGCCCTCAAAGGGATCAATCAAATCAAAGGCGTTAGACACCTCCAGCACCTCAGTAACAAAAGAGATAAGTTCTTCCTTCCTCCTTTAAAAGATAGAAGAACACGTAATGGTTTTCTCTATTTATGGAAGAAGGCCCTCGATTAGGGCCTGTACCAACAGCGTGGCCGTGGTCCAAAGTCATAACCCTCATCACGAGTACAAGCGGCAACGACCGGATCATCAATATCAAAATCCAGGCCATAACTCTTTTCACAGAGCGCACCTTGAAAGTAAGTATCGAGGCGACACTGGGCCTTAGGGTGAAGATCACTGGTCCACCAAACTCGACGCCTTGATGGGGAGTCAAAAGAGACAGAACGTTTTGGCCAACTGATATCACCAAGAACACGGGCCAGATCGTAACCGGCCATAGCACCTCGCTGGCATATGGCCACATCTTCTTCAAGGTTGAAAATTTTCTGACAGCTCTTAGTGACGACTTCTGGAACTTTCATCTTCTTTACCAACTCAACATTATTGTCCTCCTGGGCGTAGCGACGAAAGCACTTGGTCGTTCCAAAGTAATCGGACTGACCTTCATTAGTAACCCAAGTCACACTACTATCACCACCGGCCTTTGGTGCTCCTCCCAAATGGTGCCCAACCTCATGGCAGGAAACCAAAGCGAAACCATCCACACTATTGAATTGGTGGCGAGCAATCCCACCGTGCATATGAATAAACCAGTGATCAGCTTCACGACTAGCAAAGGCGTTGACGGTATCATCACTCCACAAACGCTTAATGAGAAACTTGGCCCCATGGCCTTGAACAATGGGAGCATAAATTTTCTCGATACGATCGAGAACACGATTATATTCTTGTTGAGTCATCCCATTGGAGTTCTTATCTCCTACCGGAATACGGAGGTCATTCTTAGGGGCAATTCCATTACAGGCAATATTAGGAAGACTCACACTTAAAGTGAGGGCAGCAATCCATCGTTTCATCAGCTAACTCCATGCTTAAATTGATTGCTTCTATTATGACAAAAAAGGCCAAACAACTAAATAAATGTGAGAAGTTTTTATAAAGAAAATTTACGCCTTTATGGCCTCGGCAAAAAGCCTTAGGAATTCATCCAATAAAGGAAGAATTTCTTTCTTAAAGTGATCGGGAAGTGTAATCAAAACTTTTGCATTCTTGTGGGGAAGATTCGTTAAGATCAATCGGTAATCCCCTTTGCTATCTTCTTGCCAAGAAAGCCCGTACTCACTGCGCTTAAAAGTTCCTCCAGCAAGAGGTTGCTGGGCCAATTCTGGGGCCAGCTCCCCAACCGTTACCGAGAAAGGGACTTTTACTTCGGCCTTATAAAGCTCACACTCTACTTCACGAATTCTTCTATCTTCCGGTGAGTTATAAACGACACGGGGTTTATTCTCTTCCATGATTTTATTCATTTGATTCTTCAATTCATCTAATTGGGCCATAGCGATGCCTTTCAGTAATGGGATTACTCAATGATTATAGAAAAGAAATAGAGGAAAAGAAAGAAAGAGGCGCCTAGAAATGACGCCTCATTGCTATTTTAACATAACTTTATTGAGTAAGGCCCCACTCTTTGGCCGTTACATAAGTCGAATGGATTCCTTTATTTTCAGAAAAAGAGCCCGTGCTCCCCCCATCAAAGTCATCGCCAGGATTAACCGTAATCGCGTGACCCATTCCAATAATTCTGTGTACACGAATCACTTTCTCACCTCTTTGATCCAACAAAAATGAGTGCTCATTAGAATCACCAAGGTCTTCTTTTACACTTTCTCCCGTAACATGATGAAGGTTACCAAATTGCTTAACCAGCTCGGCCGCATTCTTTGGATTAACCGTGTAATCACTGGTTCCGAACCAGAGGGAAACCTTTGGATAGTCGCCATTATAAGAAAATGCATTCCTTACTAAGTTACCCCACTGTTCACCGGATAGTGACTTACTTTGGTACATACAGGTAAATGAACTCATCAGATCTGTGGCGCAACGATAAGGAATACCGGCCATAATTGAACCTGCCTTAAATACATCGGGATACATGGCCAGCATCGCGGCCGTAAAAGCACCGCCAGCAGAAAAGCCCGTGATAAAGACTTGCTCTTCATCGATATTAAATTTTTTCTTAGCTGTATCAATCATTTGAATGATAGAGAGGTTCTCTCCCTTCCCACGAGTGATATTGGCCTGGTCTC
>JBFHGF010000322.1:0-4059 GCA_041583335.1 Bacteriovoracaceae bacterium | reverse complement strand
GGTTAAAAATCATGATTCTAATTATGTTTTGTAATTGGGACTCGATATCCGAATCCAAAGCTCTTTGCCTTTATTTTTATAATAGGGCAGAATTGATTTCTTTTATACTCCGATTTTGTATAAAGGCCATAAACTTTTTTAACAGAATCCTCTGAAAGCCCCATTTCTATTAATTCTTTCACACTATGGCGATAGGAGAGAAGGCCCTCCAAAATAGTGTCGAGAATTTCATAGGGAGGTAAGCTTTGTTGATCTTCTTGATTTTCTCTAAGCTCTGCGGAGGGAGCACGATCCATATAGCCTCGGGGGATAAGACCTCGAGTACGATGGATATAATTGGCGAGATCGTAAACTTCACTTTTATAGAGGTCTCCCAGCAGACTAATCGCTCCCACACTATCTCCATAGAGAGTGGAATAACCGACGGCCAACTCTGATTTATTAGAAGTGTTGATCACCATGGAGCCCTTTTGATTAGAGCGTGCATAGAGAAGGGCTCCGCGCAGACGACTTTGAATATTTTCGTCGGCCAATCCCTCCAGAGGTTGTTTGTAGTAGCGATCAAAGTGGTTATCCACGGCTTCGTGAAGTTCGGAAATAGGCAAAATGGTCAGAGGAATATCAAGTTGTTGACACAAGTCTTGGGCCAATTGAGTGGAGAGGTCCGCCGAGTATTGACTGGGCATATATAGGGCTTCGAGGCCTTGACCCTCTTGTAGGGAGAGTTTGGCCAAAGTGAGAACGAGCCCCGAATCCATTCCGCCGGAGAGGGCGACGGTAAAGGAGTTGAAGCCACATTTCTTGGTATATTCTTGAAGTCCAAAACAAAGGGAGCTAATCACTTTTTCACAGTCTTCATCCGTCCACTTTCTCAAGCGAATGGGGCTAGAGTTTTGAAAGTCGGCCTTGAATTGAGACTCCCAACTATTCTCCCTTTTTTCAGAAGCTTTTTTGGCCGCTGAACTATTAAAGCTTGGCGCCTGGTTCAAATCATAAGTGAGTTCGTCAGCGATAAAGTCTTTGGCCAGTTTAGTGTGCTGGGGATGATAGACAAAGCTTTGTCCATCAAAGAGGATTTCGTCCTCTCCTCCCACGCGATTGACATAGGCAAAGGCACAACCAAACTGGCGTGAAATCTCTTCACTGCGCTGCAAGCGCTTATCGAGCTTACCAAGAAAATAGGGAGAGGCACTCAAATTGATAATAAGATCCAGATTTAAGTTCTCTTTTTCAACTTTGGATTGAAGTAAACCAACGGGGTCTATGCGGTGGGTGGAGCTAAACCACATATCCTCACAAATCAGAAGGCCTATTGTCTTATCTTGAAACTTCAACGTTGCGGCCTGATCCCCGGCGCTGAAGTATTTTTGCTCATCAAAAATATCATAGTTGGGCAAGAGGCATTTGGTGTAAACAGGAGAAATTCCCTCTCCTGGGACGGCATCAAAGATGACATTGCGGATGTAGAGGGGCAGGCCTTCTTCATCAAATTCGTAGGTGAGTCCACCAATGAGCAGCTTGCGATCTGAGTTCTTCTTCATGGACTTAAGCTTTTTATCGAGACCATTCAAATGACCTAGGTAGCGCTCAATAAACTCTCTTTGTAAAACCAAGTCTTGTAGGGGGTAACCGGTGAGGTAGAGCTCCGGGTAGAGCAGCAGTTCGGCTCCTGAGCTTGGTTTGGCGAGGTCTTTTTCTAAGTCGCCGAAGATTTGAGCGAAATCGGCAATGGTATGGTGGGTTTGTTTGAGGATAATTTTCATAAGTTGATCCAAGAATATGAATTTTTGAGCATTTCGTGCTAAGAATGGCCCTTATATTTAATCATTATTAAGGAATAGCATAATATGGCCACAGACAAAGGTGAAGCAGTTAAAGTTCTTGTGATTGGTGCAGGATTGGCCGGTACCGAGGCCTCCCTCTTTCTCGCAAGGCATGGTGTCAGAGTTGTTCTGGCCGAGTCTAAGAAGAAGAACCTCAATCCGGCCCAGAAGATAGAAACTATGGCCGAATTGGTTTGTACGAACTCCTTAAAAAGTAAAAATCCCGATACAGGACATGGGCTTTTGAAGCATGAGATGCGCGGCATGGGCTCCATTGTTCTTGAAGTTGGTGAGATGACGGCAGTTCCCGCTGGTGATGCCTTGGCCGTCGATCGCGAAGATTTTTCTAAGAAGATAACTGAAATCGTCGAGAGCTCAGCTTTTATTGAAGTGTGCTACGAAGAAGTCACTAATCCTTTAGAGTTTGCTAAGAAAAGAGAATGCTCTCATATTATCGTGGCCACCGGCCCTCTAACAACACCCAAGCTTGAAGAGTGGATGGGAGAAGAAATCGCAAAAGAGGACCTCTACTTCTATGATGCTATTGCACCCGTTGTCGATGCAGAGAGTTTGGACTATTCAAAGCTCTATTTTAAAGATCGCCACAAACCGACTTCTGATGAAGAGGGAATGGAAGCGGATTACCTCAATGCACCAATGGATAAAGAGCAATATGAAGCTTTTATTGCGGCCTTAGTGGAAGCGGAAAAAGTTCCTGCGCAAAATTTTGAAGATTATAAATTCTTTGAGTCCTGTCTTCCGGTAGATATCATGGCCGAAAGGGGAGTGGAGACCGCTCGCTTTTCCTGTATGAAACCGATTGGGCTAGAGCTGCCCGACGGTAGTATTCCCCACGCTTGTGTGCAATTGAGAAAGGAGAACCTGGCAGGTTCGGCCTTCAATCTAGTGGGCTTTCAAACCCGTTTAAAATACCCAGAACAAATTCGTGTCTTTCGTATGATTCCTGGCCTTGAAAAGGCAAGCTTCCTGCACTTGGGAAGTGTTCATCGCAATACCTTCTTAAATTCGGCGAAGCTGCTCAACTTTGACCTTTCTTCCAAACAATATCCTCACCTCTACTTTGCAGGTCAGATTACGGGAGTAGAGGGATATACGGAATCGGCATCGATTGGCCTCTATGTGGCCTCTCAAGTGCTTAGAAAAATTCACGGACTAGAGGCCATTGAATGGCCCAAAGAAACGGGTATTGGTGCTCTTATCAATTATGTGATGACCAGTGAGAAGCCTAGTCCTTCTAATATCAATTTTGGCCTTCTTCCTACGGTTGCCCTTACCAAAGAACAAAGGCGTCATCGCAAGGGGAGAAAGAGGTTGAAGAAACAACTGGCATCAGAAAGAGCGAGGGAAGTCTTTGCCGAATTTCTTCCTCGTGTGATTCCTGCATATACGCCAACGGATAGCACTCTCTAATGGGCTTTTTGTTCATCATAGCTGCGGCCTTTTGTTGGGCGCTTGATACCCTTATCCGCTATCCCCTCATTTATTCAGGGATTCAGGCCGAGTATATCGTTTTGATTGAACATCTTTTTTTATGCCTTTTCTTTATTCCAGTTGCCCCTAAGCTATTCAGAAAGATGAAGGCCAACTCTTTTGTGGGTTGGAAGTCATTTCTCGTCATTGGCGCCCTGGGCTCTGCGGTGGCCACCATTTCTTTTACTAAGGCCTTTGCTTTAATGAATCCAAGCTTGGTCATTTTCTTTCAAAAATTTCAACCCCTCGTGGCCATCACCATGGCGTACTTTGTTCTTGGTGAGAAATTTTCAAAGGAATTTATTATCCTTCTTTAGTTGATTTAGTTAGAATATTTATGGATAATGCTGCTAAACATTCTGGATTTGAAGATGAAAACGTTAAGTTTTATGTTTTCATAGAGGAAATGACAGAAACAATTATTATGAAATTTAGGAATCCATTAGCAGC
This sequence comes from Bacteriovoracaceae bacterium, assembly GCA_041583335.1. Classification (GTDB taxonomy): domain Bacteria; phylum Bdellovibrionota; class Bacteriovoracia; order Bacteriovoracales; family Bacteriovoracaceae. The sequence continues at coordinate 295 of JBFHGF010000322.1, read as the reverse complement.
AAGTATTGATATTGATGAATTAAGAACAAAGATTTGTTCATTTACACTTGACCTAAATAAATCAATGAAAGAAGGTCGTTCAGGATTTCACAAAGCTATGAGGATAATTAAATCAGATTTAATTCATATTGATAACGATATGTCTTTGAGTTTGAACGATAATAACGAATTCTGCATTGATATTAATTTGAATAAAAAATTACTACTGGTATGAAAGTTTTGTTCATAGAAGATAATCCACAAAAATTAAAGCAAGTAAGTGAATATCTTGAAAAACAGTATAATAATATTGATT
>JBFHGF010000321.1:0-4062 GCA_041583335.1 Bacteriovoracaceae bacterium | reverse complement strand
AGGACAAAGGGACTAAGCCATTTGAAACAGAGTACAAGCTTCTTATGGAAGCTCAAAAGTACCTATAATCAAAAAACAAAATAGTCAGTTAAAGGCCCTCTTTTACAGAGGGCCTTTTTTATTGGGAAAATAAGTTCTCTTTTTAGAGGGCCCTCGCAAAAATCATCACTTACAATTACCATAGTAAAGTACCCACATTTTAATTCATTAAATCAGGACGAATTGATGAAATCGATAAAACTTCTTCTTTTAACAACGACGCTCTTTAGTTTTTCTATTCACGCTGAGACCATCATTCAGGCCAAGGGCAAGCGCTTTATCTTTAGCCGAGAATCTTCCGAGAGTTATAAGGGCGGAGATAAAATTAAGTTCTACGATAATAACCAAAAAGTCTCACTCGTTGCTCAGATTCAAAAGTGTAATTCAAAGAAGTGTATGGCCGTGATGCTCAAAAGACGTAAAGGCTTTAATCTCGTCAAGGGCATCTCTATTTTTACGAAGAAGACTACGGCCGCAGCTCCAGTAACTCAAAAAGTAGTGCGAAAAAAAATAATAGGGAAGAATAAGAAAGAAGAGCAGAAGTCCACAGCAAAATATAAGTATGCAATGCGTGGAGGCTGGGGTGGTCAGAACTCTGCTACAGTCTTTGCTGAATTTGATTATATCTACAGTCCCAAGTGGGTCTTTGGTTTTGGTCTCTCTAATCGCATTATTTCTCGTGATGATTTAGAAGTTGCGGGGATTGGCTATGGGCTGCGTGCCGATTATCACTTTGCTCCTTTTGAACAGAGTGGCTTCTTTGCTACAGTGAGTTTGGGGATGGCCAATATCGAGTACACGGTAAAAGATATTGATCCTACAGTGACCAATTTTTCTGAAGCAGAAACTGTTCCCTACTTCAATCTGATGGGGGGATATAAGATGTGGTTCAGTCGCTTTTACATGAACTTCGCCGGTGGACTAGGTTATATTGGCTATAAAGAAAATTTCGAGGACCCCACAACGGGATCGACCTTCACCAATCCCTATGCATCGATGGATTTGGCCCTCGAGATCTCTCTCGCTTATCCTTTTTAAGGATTCACGCTCACCGTTTTAAGTTCACTAAATACTTTTTCCAGTTCACTCATAGGGTAGACTCTATAGCTTGGGTCTTCCTTTTGTTTGATGTAGATATCTTTGAGCATATCGCGACTTGTAGTCCCGAGAAAGGCCGGTGACCATAGCTTCTTACCACTTTGCACGAAGGCCATATATTCATCATTACTCATTCCGATAGGGACAATATGACTAAGGATACCGGAGAACTTACCTTTTACAAAAGTTCCGGAGCCAGAGTTTCCTGAAGTCACTTCCGCATCACAGTTGGTTGAGCCGACAAGATTCATAGCACTATACTGTTCACATTCTACTTTCTTTGACGTGAGAATCGCATACCAGCGCTCATTGCCAGCTTTATCGGGTCTCATTTCTTGTTCATTGAGGCCTTGATCTTTCTTATCGGTATACATGGGATAGAGGGACATCTTCTCGCCACGAACTGTGTCACGAGTTTGAAATTTTGCGGCCTCTCTTTTCACTGGTGTAATTTCAATAACGGCCCAGTCGGGTGGCCCATCATTGGTCAGTGGTATTTCTGAAATCGCAACGATCTTCTTACATTGAGCAATCTCTCGCTCGAGACCTCGCTTCTTATTTTCAGGGAAGGTAATATTAATTCTTGAACTGCAATTCTTAGGAGTTCTTCCTTCATTAAAATCTTCTTTCATATCTTCTGGAATACAATGTCTATTGGTGTAGAGATAGGTTTTTCCTGCAAACTCAACTAAGGAGCCTGAACACTGTTGGTTATAGGCCATATCTTTTTCTGAGAGAGAGACGGCGGCCACATAAGAAGGACAGTCCTCACAATCGACTATTTTATTGGAGTAGGGGATGGGGTTCCCTGATTCATCGATGGCATTTTGAATATAGGAGTCATCTCCAGGAGCCAGTTCAACTTTTAGATTAGGCCAAATAGAGGCCAATTGCCCTTGAGTAGGTAGTTCTATGGGAGAGTGAGTTCTCGACTCTTCTACAAAGGAGATAATATCAGATTGTAGCTCTACTACATCCTCTACTTGTGCTTGAGGTACAGGGGCCAGATGAGTGACCTCTCCTTCTTCTTTTTCAGATTGATGGGCACACTTTATTTTTTCCAGATCGTCTTCTTGTTGGGCCTCGAGTTTATTTAAAAAGTTAACGATATATTTAGGCTTGGTTCCTGGAATCATCATCATCGAATCGGCCGGAAATTGATCTTTCTTTATAAGAGGGAGAAAGCTTTCGTTAAATTCTTTGATTTCACCACTGGTGTAGAAATCCTTCTTTCCGCCGGCGCGTTTCATCGCTTCTTGATAAAGGGATTCCACTTGTTCAAGACCTACTTTGGCCATTAAAGGGGTAAGGGTGCAGCTTAGTAAAAACGTACAGACTAATTTCTTCAACATAAGTACCTCATTGAAATGGATACTTTTAAATGAAGCAAGAGATATGCCAAATCTGACAACTGAAATTCAGAGGTTATAAAGAGATTTTCTAGAAAAATTAGGCACTCTTTAAAAAATGTCTAAGAAATGGGCAGCTGTTAACTCATTTGACTGAGCTTTCGACGTAAGTATTGGATTTCCGTATCGTTCTTTGATTGGAGCTCAGCTGCTCGGTGATGATTATCTTTTTCAATACGATCAATCTGGCGAGCATGGGCCTTCGCCACATAATTCTTTTCCTTTTCATTGGTCGCTTTAAGCTCTTCAAATTGGCGATCTTTATCTTTGATAATTTTCTCGTATTCTTCTTTTAAAGTGGTGAGCTCCTTATCAAAATCTTTCATCATTTCGACTCTTTGTTCAGTAAAGCGCTCTTTAACCTTTTCGATCTCTTGATTATTTTTGAAGTTGAGCTCGTTAATCCTCTGGGTGTATTCTTTTTGAGAAGAGGAAATCTTAGTGCTATAGGCCTTGGATTCTTCCGTTTTATCTTCAGAATAGGCCTTTCTAATATTTTCGATTTGTTCATCGTGAACTTCATCTTTGCTTGCAAGTTGTGAGCGGTAGCTTTTGCGTAGGTCATCGATTTGATCTCTTCTCTTTGCTTCAAGTCTTTGAATTTCGCGAGAGTGAGAATTATTATCATTAGAAATCGAGGCCATTTACTTTCCTTTCTTAATAGAGATGGAGGTTTTGCGTAAACAAAACACCCTTCTATTTTAAAAGAAATTCAATTTGTCGGGGAAGATAGAAATTATTGCTAGGGAATGGGGCTACAAGAGAGGTCAAATTTTCGATGGCCCTTACCGAGGATAAGTGAAGTTTGACGGACTTCTAGAGTCTGTTTTTCTACATCCATAATAGCGCGTGTTCTAACTCCCTCTGAGGCCCTCATGGTGTATTTACCTTTTTTATAGCGAAACTCATCTTCCACTAGAATTTGGGTTTTCTGAGTTTTTTGATCCTTTATATTGTGTTCGATCACATGACCTCTTAAACCTAATTGCGCTTTGCTCTCTTTGTCTTGGGGATCACGAGCATCACGGCGGTAGACACAAATATGGGCCTGTTCAACTTCGTTGCGATATTCATAGAAGCCGTCTCGAATTCCTGTGCTTACTTCCTCACATAGAAAGATTACATCGACACCGGGTCCCTTGAGTTCAGAACAGGGTTGTTGTTGTGACTCTTGTTGGTCTTGTTGAAGTTCCTGTTGGAGGTCAGGAAGCACGGGAAGATCGGCATCATCTTGATGTTGTTTGGAGAGGAGATTGATATCATAGGAGTAATTGAGAAACTTCACCTGGTTAAAGTTGGCCAGATTTTTTCCATAGTGTTTTGCAAAGGCATTGAGTGTGCCCTGATCTTTTTCAAAGTCTTCCCGATACCATTTAAAGAAGCGGCTTAAGTGAAGAGTTCCCTCACTGACCACGGCAATACGCTCATGGTCTTTGAATGCGTAGGCCACGGCCTTTTGCATTTGTTCTTCCAAGGTTTCGGGATGGTAGGCTTCATTTAAAAGAGACGGTCGGCT
>JBFHGF010000320.1:0-4100 GCA_041583335.1 Bacteriovoracaceae bacterium | reverse complement strand
TTTTTTGAATCATTTTTTTTAATCTTTTTCCAAATTCTCTTCCGGCGATAAGGTCATTAGAACTCTCGAGAGCAGCAGCCACTTGAGTCAACTCGCCTCCCAGCCTGTGATAAGGGAACTTCGTATTTTGTGGCTGCATAAAAGACAAGTACAACTCTTGACTTTGCCCTTCGATCATAATTTTTGCCCCACCCATAAAGTTATACCATGGGAAATTGACTTCCAACTTAGCTAAAGGAGCATTCAAGATTTCGACGACTTCCTCTTCTCTAAGTCTCTCGAATAAGTTTACCTGTCCATTAGCTTCTTCAAATTTATGGATCCTTTTTTTTGAAAATGTTCCCGTATCAACAAGACTAAAACAAAATATATTATTCTCTATGACTATAAAGCCCGGAGCACTATGAAATAATCCATCTAGAAGCCATGCTTTACGGAGAATCTGTTTGTTCATATTCCACTTCCTTGATCTTTCTTTCGAGGCTATTTACACTTACCTTGATAATACCAGCCTTGTTTGCCACTAACGTAGGCTTTCTTAGAATTGGACATCTTTCTAAAACAAGATGCCCTACGCTTAGCTCCCTCAGTATCAAAGATTTTTTTGATATCTAAATTAAGAAGAGGATTAGGCTTTCTCCTTTTCTCATTCTCATCCATAATGCGAAGTTTTTCTCTGTGCTCGGCTTCCCTTCTATCCTGCTCGGCCCAAGTAGCGGCCATATTTGCTTGAACTCGTTTTTTGATCGCTTCTCGCGCTTCTTTTTCAGCTTTTTCTTCTGCCCTCTTTTTTACGCGTGCCTGCTCTATTTTGATATTCTTATCTTGCTCGTTCATTACAAACTTCTCGGCTTCTTCGAATGATTTAAAGTCGTTAACTTTTCTAACTTTATTAAAGCCTTGATTATTCCATGAAACATTATCAATTTGAGCACTACCATCAAGTCCTATGAAGACAATGGTCTTCTCTTCAACCAATTTACCATTTCTAAAACGGTTGCTGTAATACGGAAGCTTCACCTTAGTCTTATAGAAGTTCTTTGGATTTTTTAAAAGGTTCTTAACAGTGGTCGTTGGATCGGTTGCATAACCTTGAAAGTCATAGACGAGTTTTGAATAATAGACTCCTTCCTTATCCATTAAAACTATTTCTCTCGGGCGAAGCCTTTCAACTTTATCTAATTCTATATTCCCACTATAGAACTTTGAATAATTCAAATATGTTTCAGGTTCAAGAGCAATACCTACGAACTCTTTAATACTCGAATTACCGTCATAAACCATTTGTTTCCCTCCATGAACGATAGGCATATAAAAATTGTCTCCCTTGTGAATCCAAGGAGTCATATTAAATGTAGGATTAGTCAATTTCGCATTTTTATACGCCGCTGGTATCGCGAGATGAGAAACTTTCTCAAAAGGAATTTCATTACCAACTTTATTACCTTGAAAATCATAGACCTGGTAAAAGATTCGATTGCCCACTTTATGGCGAATCATTCGTGTATTATTGGCCATATTGATAGTTTCACTATGATGGAAAGAATGGACCGCAGGCAGTAGTTTTGCCCTTTCACCATCATTATCCACATCATCAATTCTTTTAAGGATCTTATTGTTAACGTCCATGACATAAAAGGTTGTAAAGTTATTTGAATAGGCTCCTGAGTATTTTTGAAATTTTGAATAGTCTCCATTAATGGGCGGCATATAATGCTTTCTCCCTGGTTTTAAAGATTCAATGGGAGTATCCGAAATTTTACCCGTCGTTAAATCAATACGTTTAAAAGTCCTTTCACCGTGTTTCTTGAATAAAACATGCTTATTCGTTTTATACTCACCTGCCACCACTTCATAAATTGGCTCGAGATGTATTTTACGTGCGCGAGTAATGAGTCCTTGATAAGTCACTCCACTCTTCCACTGCGGATAGAGCTTTGCAGTTCTATTATTAACCTTTATGGTGCAGACTGATATATTATCTTTGCTACTAGGATAGTAAGTTACTCCTAAGTTAGCGTTACATTTAGCGTATTGCTCCCATTTAAGTTTATCCACTTCTGTGTATCTGCTAGTCCCACAAGAGAAAAGAAAAAGCATAATCAATAAATACTGCATGAGCTCCCCACTGACTTTAGTAATCTATGTATAGAGATATGATAGCACTAATTTATTGAGTCCTATGGGAAGATTATATTTTTTTAGAAACTAAGATTGCGAGACACTGTGCGACAACAATAACGAAACAAAAATACTTACATGCCATTTAGACTTCTATCTTTCTAAATGTTAAAAATTGACAGCTTTACAAAGAAAAATTCGCATCAAATTGCCTTATCTTTTCTTCTTAAATAAAGTAAGACAACTAAACTTAATTGGTAGGTATAAGGATTGTGAAAACTATTCGATTCATTAATCAACTAAGAAAATATCATATTTTGATATTTCAGGCTTTGGTATTTACCATTGTCGCGACTGACCTGACTCTAGATGTCATGAAAGATCTTCCTAAGGAAAGCCTACTTCTAGAATTGGTCATAGAAGGAAGTATTCTGTTACTCGTTATCACAAGTTCAAATTATATTTGGAATATTCTTCATCAAACGGAAACGTCAAAAACAGAGCTTGAGCGAGACCTCATTGACACTCAAGAAAGAGCATCGACTTGGGAGAGAAAGTCTAAAAGCTTCATTTTAGAATTTCAAAATCACCTGAATGAACAGTTTCATGATTGGAAGCTTACCAAGAGTGAACAAGAGATTGCCTTACTCCTACTAAAGGGTCGCTCAACAAAAGACATCTCCGAACTTAGATGCACTTCTCTTGGAACGATTAAAAACCAATGCCGAAGTATTTATGAAAAAACTGGTCTATCAAACAAAAACGAGCTTTCAGCATTCTTTCTTGGAGAGCTTCTGCCCGAGTTATAGATTTTTTCATATGACTTTTGGCCTATTTCTATAAAATTCACCTCATTTATGCCATTAGTTACATTCTAATATATAAACTCTTCAGTAATAATTTTCTTATTTAAAAAAGGAACTAAATAATGAAATTATTCGTGCTTTTACCTCTCTATCTCTTTTCTCTTTATGCACTTGGGCAAGACGGACATTATGCTGAGTCCATTCGTATTGAAGGCCTAAGAAACACTAAAGAAAAAACACTCGTTGAAATTCTCCCCAGAGAACTTCCAACAACACTAAGTGCCATAGAGCTCGAGGAATATGAAAGAAGAATTAAAAACCTAGGAATATTCGATAAAGTTGAAGTCCTTAAGGTTGATAAGGCGATAGAAGTTAAGGTGAGAAGTAAAAACACTTACTCGCCAAAAATTGAGCTTTCCACAGGAAAAACATCAAAAGACACATCGGGAACTATTGGATTTAATCATTACGACTTTCTAGGTAATGCAACTAATCTTGGGGCAGAAATTAGCTACTCTGATCGAAATGTAAACTTTGCCCTATCCGCGACAGAACATTTGTATAGACATCACCGTTGGGCAAGAGAGCTCGAAGTTTATAAGCAAGGCTCAAGTTTTAGATTTATAGAGAATCCCAATACAAAGTGGACTAGGAATCGAATAGGTACCGGACTAGAGTGGATAAGTCCTTTTAAGTTCGATTCTCCTCTCCTATTTGAATTTCAACTCATTATGTATCGTGAATACTTCACTACTGTTACAAATCAAACTCAACTAAACAACGCCCTATTTTACGGTGGTCTATTTGAAATTATTTATGACCGTTACTTCTGGGATGACCTTCATCCGAGAGGCTTTAAGGGGGTTTTAGAATTTCGTCCTGGAGCTATGGATGATGGTCGCTTCAGAGGAGAATTTGTGGCGAAATTTATTGCGGCCACACAACTCTTAAAACAAAATACTCTTGTTATAAATGGGCGCTTCAATGCCGTTAATGAAGGTGATGTTAACCACAGTCTTCTTATAGGAAGTAAGTCAGGCGTAAGAGGTCTTGATGACTCACTCTACAGAACCAGTACAATGGCCTATATCAACTTAGAATCGAGACATTCTCTATCTTTATTTGATCGCACTTACCTACAACCTGTCTTCTTTGTTGATATGGCCAGTTTTC
>JBFHGF010000319.1:0-4115 GCA_041583335.1 Bacteriovoracaceae bacterium | reverse complement strand
GGTTAAACCATTTACCGTTATTGATTCAAAAGAAAAATTACAAGAACTCATTCCAACTTTTGAACAATGTCTTATGAGTGGATTTGGCGGTTTTGAAAAAAACTTTAAGAAGACCGGAGTTTTAAATGGAACTCTTTTTTCGCCAGATTATTTAGAATTACGAGAAGGAACGATTTATGCAAAGGGACAGTTTCTATTTGAATTGATCCCTGGTGACTCTGGAGGGCCACTTCTGTGCCACAACGGGAAAATCTGGTATGACTTAGGTACGGCCAGTGCTCACGATTGGGATAATCAAAGTATTTATGCTGCGAATTTTGCCGTACATTCTTGGATGAATGATTTTAACTTGAACCGCAAGTCTTATCCTTTAGCTCTTAGACCACAGAGCACATTGCCTGATCATTCTGTAGTTGCAATTGCTGGTGAGGTTTATAAGCTCAAAGCGTACTCTAGAGTAGAGGAGAAATCGGGAGATTTCCTTTTTAATGGTGATAATAACAATATAGAAATAGAAGTTACCGAGGTATTCAATGATGAAGTCATCGGCAAAATAAGACCTGCGGGAGTTAGTGAATACTATTTATGTGTGCCTGGATTTATCTGTTATCAAAATGGAATGAGCATTCGAGCTCAAGTTTCTGATCTCTACTTAAATTGATCTGTCTTTAATGGATGTTCGTGCCCCATCCAGATCACATGTTCAGTGTGATCGGCCAGATCATTTCCTGTATCAGGGTGAATAAATAGAGAGAGCCCATTTCGATTCTTCAAAAACCACTCCATCATTTCCTGAAATCTTGAAGTTTCTACTGTTACCTGACATGAGCCAATTGGATGAGGTCCAACAGGGCGCTCCCATATGCGACCAATAGGCATATCTTGTTTTTCTTCAGATAACTTCCCTAGAATGGCAGAGGCCTTCTGAATTTGATCTTCAGTTAAAGGATAGTAGAGATGAAAGTGATAGTTTTTAATATTCATAAATTCAATTGAGAAGAGGTTTACGTTAAGTCCTCTTTTCTAGCTATAAACCTAGGGAGTGTAAAGCTAAGAAGCTTCTATAACCAGTCAAGTCTGGGATAATGGTAGGAGAAACCTATATTTTTACTTTTAGTATTATCAATAATTCGAAGTGTTTCATCTTCTGGTTCAAATATAATGTGATCACTGAAACGACTATAGAGTTCTTGTTTGGTTGGATGATCATCACAAGTTAAATTAAAATCATCATTGGTTAAATTGTGATCAATTGCAAAGTGCAGAAAAGCAGCAACATCTGAAGTGTGAACTAAGTTGACATTGTTCTGAGAATTTCGAATCGTTGTTACTTTCTTTAAAAAATTTTGAGGATGCCTCTTCTCATCGACTAAACCCGATGGCCTTAGAATGAGAGAGTTTTCTTGTTTTTGTATTATATCTTCACATTGTCTTAATTCGTCAGCATTTCTTGATACTCCATCCTTGGGACTTTCTTCAGTAATTCTTCCTGACCCAAATAGAGAAGTTGAGCTTATAAAAATAATCTGCTGAGAGGAGCCAAGTTGATGGAGAAGTCCTTCAATTTTTTGAGCATATCCCGACATAGGAGGGAAGGAGATGATGACGGTATCAAAGTCTGTTGGCCCCTGCCATTTCTCTCCTAAAGAGTAGGAAATGATGGGACAACTTACTTCTTTAACTGCGCTCCTGCTTGTGCCTGTAATCTTGTGCTTTTGATTTTGTTGAAGGAAGAATTCACCAAGATGACCGAGGCCTAAAAAGAGAATATTTTTCATTAGGTAACACCTTTAGCTAGAGTTATTGGGGTTGTATATTTGGAATTCTATCTTTAAAAATTCGTTGTGGTATATAAGCATTGAAATACGTATGAGGAATCAGCTCTTTGTGGGGGTAGAGTCGACAATCCCTTGCAGAAACTTTGGCTATTTTTTGGTTGAGGTCTTCATACTCTTTGTAGATTTCAGCAGCGCTTGTTTTTGAAAAGAGAAGCTCTCCCGTCATAACTGTTCCTTTCTTGCCGAGTACATTTTCTCCTTTCATCTCCATCATCTTAATGGTGATATCGTAAATACTGTCCATCGAAGTTTTAAGAAGTTTTTTGGATAGCTGTCCACTGGGAGAGATGCCAACTTCTTGCTCAATAGCATTCTTTACGACATTGCCTGGGTGAACTTCAATGAGGCCAACTTCTTCAAGGCGGTTGAGATAGAAAGTTACAGAAGAGTCATTAAGGAGATAGGAATCTTTGATCTCACTGACGGTTAGCTCATATTCAATAAGCTCGATGTAGAATTGAAAGGCCCCTGGATACTTCATAAAGAGGGCCTCTTGCTTTGGAGTAAGGGTATAGGTTTCTTCATTCTTATTATCGTGGATGGAGATGACATCAGCGATGGTTATTCCTAGCCACTCACAGAGTGTTTCAACTTTTGAAAACTGACCGTCTTTAGCATTGAAGAGCCTTTTCACAGAAGACTCTGATAGCTCTAAAATATCGGCCACCTCTTTATAGCTGATTTTTCGTCTCTTTAGGACACTCTTAAGTCCCGCCATTACATCCTGATATATTGTGCGTTTGGCCAATACTGACTCCCTATTTAAGTATCAAAATGTAGTACTTTTATATAATAGATAATAATTAGTATCAAATAGTGCGATAAATATTTCAAGGATGAATACCAAACAAAGGGAGAATTTATGAATATCAAATCAATCCTCGGAGCACTCTTTAACGGACTATTTGTGGCCCCAAGTCTAAGTAACGATACGGCGATATCTGATTATCGCAATGAGATACGTATTCGGCTTGGTGTTTATTAATTAGAGACTAAAAATATAAGGAGATCAAAATGGAAAATATAACAGAAATATTATTTTGTAGTGTTATTAAAATGATCCCATTTCTTAGTTTTGCGACAGTAGTAATTGATGGGCTTTCACGAAGTTCAACAATTTTATTCTGAGCTAAAGGTCTAAGGGAATTTAGAATTGTTATGTCCCATATCTACTTGCTCAAAAGCTTATAACTGCAACGAGCTTTTTCAGGTTATTGATGATGGGGCCATTGTCGCTGCTGGTGCAGTAGTCACAAAAGACGTTCCTGCTAGAAGTATTGTTGGCGGTGTTCCTGCTAAACTAATTAAAAAAATAAAAAATGAGCTATCTTAAGAATTAAGTAATCGAAAGGATTAATACCTCAATCTTTATCCACTATAACGAGTTATTATTCACCGGATGTGATTCATAGCTAGGCCATGTACTTTAGTTTATAGAAAAATAAATCTAAAATACATGGCAGCTGTTTTAAGCTTTCTTCAAACTGGGTTGCATATAATTAATAAAGAGTTGATATAAGCTTGGGATAATGATCAAGGTTAATAGTGTTGCAGAGAAAATACCTCCAACGACAACTATTGCTAAGGGCCTTTGAACTTCTGCACCGAGACCAGTTGAGTACATCATGGGAAGAAATCCAAAGATATCAGTTAGCGCTGTCATTAAAACAGGGCGTAATCTGCTCATTGCCCCTTCTTGCACCACTTCTTTAGGAGTTTTCCCTTCTTTAATTAATCGATTGAAATAAGTGACGAGCACAACTCCATTGAGAATACTAATTCCAGATAAAGCGATAAAGCCAACCCCTGCTGAAATACTAAATGGCATTCCCGCTAAATATAAAGATAATACTCCTCCGATTAACGCCATAGGGGCGCAAGCAAATATTAAAATGACTTGAGCAAAGTTTTTAAATGCTGCGTACAGCATTCCTATGATTAAGAGCATCGCCAGGGGCACAAGAATGGATAAGCGCTTTTTTGCACTTTGGAGGTTTTTGAAGCTCCCTCCCCATTCAATATAATATCCCTCAGGTAAATTCACCTTCTCTTGTACAAGAGATTGAGCTTTTTTCACAAAGCTTTCTATATCCCTGGTTTTTGGATTGATAAGAACAGCAATTCTTCTTTGAGAATTCTCTCGATTAACTGTAGTCGTTGTCTCAACAAAATCGATATCAGCAATTTGAGAGATAGGAACAGTAAAGCCTTCTGAAATTCCAACGGGTAGCTTACTAATGGTAAAAACATCTTTTCTTTTCTCTTGTGAAAGTCTGG
>JBFHGF010000318.1:0-4133 GCA_041583335.1 Bacteriovoracaceae bacterium | reverse complement strand
CTATTTCTTTGGCCTTTTGCTCTTCAATCTTTTTCAGCTTTTCGGCAATAGCAAGATTTCTCTCTATTCTATAGAGAATAGTCTTCTCCAGAATTCCGTCACTGGGGATGACTTTCCAACCTTGTAGGAAGTCTTGCTCAATCATTTGCCGTCTGTAAACCGTCACTTTAGCGACTTCCCGTTTGTTGCGAAAACCTTTGACCACATTGAGGATGAGTTTAAATTTCGCCGCCTTAACTGCATCACTTGATCCAAAACTATCGGCAAAATTCACTTCCAGTGTATTGTCGATCCAGCGTGTTTTTATCACACCGGCTTCTTGGTTGGTGATCTCAAGTGGGTAGTTCTTCATGACCTGAAGAACAGCGAGCCATGTTTGGTTGAAGTCTTGCTTATAGAGTTTCTGGGGAATCTCAAACTCTTCCGTGATATATCTGAACTGTTCATAGCTGCTACAACCGTAAAGTCCTGTAATAAGAATGAGGGTACTGAGCAGCTTTCTATTAGATTTCCTTAGATTTGTACGGAAATTATAGATATATGACCTAATTTTCATTAATATAGTCCTATTGGTGAATCAGGTTATCCACACGTCGTTGAGTGCCTATTACCTTTATTGTAACCCGTGAGAGGAAGAGTGCAAATTAGTGAAATCATTTGCCTCATGCCAAAGTCATTTATATTGAGTAAATAATTATGAGCGAAAATAATACTGATTCAAAGAACTTCAATGCAGCAGAGATAATGGCCAATGTTTTAAGTACTGAAGCCTATGCCCTCAACCAGGCGGCTGATCGCCTCAACGAAGGGACTTCTCAGAAGCTAAATATTCTCTTCCAAGACCTGATTGTAGAGAAAGGAAGTTTAGTTTTCTGTGGAGTTGGTAAGTCAGGTATTATTGGCCAAAAGCTGGCCGCGACTTTTTCTTCATTAGGACTGCCTAGCTTCTTTCTTCATCCAACCGAAGCCCTTCACGGAGACCTCGGAATGGTTCGTGAAGGTGACGCGATTGTTTTGATTTCTTACTCAGGTACGGCCGAAGAAATTTTGAAGCTGATCCCTTTTTTGAAAAGCTCAGAGGATAAGCGCATAGCCTTAGTTGGAGATCTGGAATCACCCATTGCTAAAAAATGTTCTATTGTCCTCGATTGCTATGTGAATAAAGAAGCATGCCTCAACAATCAAGCACCCACTACGAGCTCAACCTTAACGATGGCCATGGGAGATGCTATGGCCGTTCTTTATGAACATATCGTTGGACTTTCGAAAGAAGGCTTTGCCCTCAATCATCCAGGGGGAAGGCTTGGTAAATCTCTACGCCTTAGGGTTGAGGATTTGATGATCCCTAAAGGAAAGTGTCCCTGCCTTTTTAAAGAGCAGAGTTTAAAGGAAGCTGTTGTTGCGATGACGGATCGCCCTGTTGGCGCCTGTTTTATTTTAAATGAGCAAGACAAAATCGAAGGGCTTCTTGTAGATGGCGATATCAAACGACTATTCTCTAAAGATGACTTCTCTATAGACTCAACCATTGAATCTGTTATGAATGAAAATCCCATAACCATCTCTCAAAATGTTTTGGCCGTTGATGGGCTTAAGCTTATGGAGGAAGGGCAGAGACCTTTTTCTTTGCTTCCCGTGGTAGATGAGCAAGAGTGCTTTGTCGGCGTGTTAAGACTTCACGACTTATTTAAAGAAGGACTCTGATCCTATTCGTTGCGGTAAAGTACAGCTTCAGTGATGACCGACAAGATAAAACAAAAGATTCCAAAGATAATAAAATTGAGCAATCCATAGTGTTGCCACAGAGTGGCTTCCGATTTTGGGGTGTGCAAGTCTAAGTCCATAGTGTCAACTTCAAAGAGTTTAAGCCTTTGGGACTCACTGCCATCAGGATAGAGAATGCTAGAGATTCCAGTGTTTGTCATACGGACAATCGGTATTTGAAATTCTAGTGCTCGCCAATGGGAAAGGTATTGATGCTGATAAGGTTCACTGGTATTTCCATACCAGCTATCGTTAGTTAAATTGATGAGAAAGTCAGGCTTCTTAGCACCACTATGATTTAAGAAAGTGCGGATATAGTCAGAAAAGAGAATTTCATAGCAGATTGCGGTGATAAAGCTTTTATTATTTCTAAGAGTAAATTTAGTGTAGCGATTACCTTTGGCAAAATACGATATATTTTGAATGATCTTGGCCAAGTAGGGATTAAGTGGACCAAAGGGGAGTCCTTCTCCAAAGGGAATGAGCAATTGCTTATGATAGACATCATTGAATTCACCATTTTCATTGATCTAGAAGGCCGCATTATATTCTGTTTCATAGTAATTCCCATTGTCGGATTTTGATTTATCGTATCCACCAAAGAAGAGCTGGGCATTTGTTTTGGTCGTTGTATGGCGTATAAGATTAGGCATAAAAGTGGGGTTCATTCTTAAGATCGCCGAATTCAGTAATTGAGGATAGGCCGTCTCCGGCCAAACTATAAGATCAAGGGGTTTCTCTATATTTTGAGTACTCAATTCAAGATAGCGCTTATAGATCTCCTTAATGGAGAGGGTGTCACCATCCTCCGATTTGAGCTTCATAAAGTTTCCGACATTGGCCTGAACGAGACGAAGACGAGTTGGAGTAGAGTCCTCTTCGGGATGGTACTCAATAGTGCTCAGTAGGTTGGTAATGAAAAAGAGACAAAACGCCGTGATACCTAAATAGTCCCACTTTCTTACTCGCCAAAATGAAATGAGGGAGAGGATAAACCAGTAGCTCATAAAACTATAGATGGGAACACCAAAGGTCTTCGCCAAGGTCAGATGGGGTGCGAGTTGTAACCAGGTATGTCCAATATGGGCCGGAAATTGCTGAGGAATAAAGCGGTCTAGTAAAACAAAGAGCAGTGCCAAGATTACATTTCTGGTGTGGATATTTCCGGCCAGCTTAGTTCTTTTGAAATTAAATTTTCCCCATATATGAATGAATAAAATGAAGATCAGAAGCTGAGGCATGATGATTAAAGAAAACAAGAGCCCAAGTAAGAGATTAAGGGGAAAGGGAACTTGTCCAAATTCATTGAGGGTGTAGGGAATCCAATAATAACCGGTTAAGCAATGTCCGAGACAGAAGAGAAGACCGGTGAGAAGTTTTGCTTTGAGACTGCGTTGATAGGGGTCTTCGGCCTGATGATTCTCTTTGGGATAGGGGAGACTTAGAGCAAGGAAGAGAAGAAAGATTCCTATAAAACTATAGGCCATGAAGTGGGGAAGACCATTAATGGGAAAGCCCATTGAATAGAAGAGACCCCCAATAAATGGAGCTAAATAGAATAAAATCCATGGCTTAAAAAAAATTGAACTCATGAAAACCTGTAATTAACGTGTTCACAAAGAAAGTGGATCACGTTATCCTAACTTTAGTCTGGAACGTAAATCCTTATACCTAAACTATATATTGAGGGGGGATTATTTGCTAGAGGGCCATCGAAATTCTCAAGTTTCTCATGATTCGCACAAGAAAGTGAAAGGGCCACTCTATATTGATGACCCTTTGCGTCTCGGAGAAAAGATCCAAGTAAGCGACCTTTGTCCTAGCTGCCATTCTATCTATGTTACAAAAGGCCATTGTGAGTCCTGTGGCCTGCAGTTTGGTATTGATGTGGTCGGAGAGCCTTTTGGGCCACGTAGTTTTTTTACTTTAAAAGATGACTTTGATTTAACTCTAAATAAGTTTGATTATCTTGAGTGGCATCTGACTCCCCAGATCTTTGTAAAAAAGAGCGAAGTTCAGCGATTCGTCAGGCATATGCTCAAGAGATTTACTGATTTAACTGCATATTTGGCTTCCCTTGATTTGATCATGATTCCAGAGAATAAAGATGATCATATTCGTCTCTTTATTTTTGAGGCCAAGGAAATTATGAAGGAGTACCAAAAGTTTTCAACGGATTTATCAGCGCTTTTTGTTTCTCTTAAAAAATTCTCTCCTGATGCTGGAGATTTGGATGCGGCCACAAAAGTTCTCTTGGATTTTCTCTATGATTTAGACTCAGAAAAAAAGAGTAGTGCTGATGAACTTTCTCATAAAGTTAAGGCCATTAATATTTCTCATTGGGAAATGCTAAAAAGAGGAATTGTACT
>JBFHGF010000317.1:0-4133 GCA_041583335.1 Bacteriovoracaceae bacterium | reverse complement strand
TACCTTTGTGGCCACGGCCAGTGCGGTCATGCAGGTGGGAGCGATTCCCGTGATTGCTAATATTGATGAATCCCTTACCCTTGATCCCAGAGAATTGGAGCGCTGTTACTCCGATCGCACAAAGGCGATTATTGCGGTTCATATGGATGGCCTCATTTGTGACCTCGATGGCCTGCAAAGTTTTTGTCAGGAAAAGAAAATCTTTCTCTTTGAAGATGCCGCCCAAGCTTGCGGAGGCGAGTATAAAGGTCAGAAAGTGGGAACGATTGGAGACTTTGGTGCCTTCAGTTTCAATATGGATAAAGTCATCTCCTGTGGCGAAGGGGGACTTCTTACGATTAAAAAAGGGAAGTATAGTGAACAAAAGAAGAGGGCCTTTATCTCCCACGATACGGCCGTTCAGTATGGGGAAACTATGAAGTCTGAATTGGCCGGTGTTGGTCCATTCTTTGGAATTTCCTCTCGTCTTAACGAAATCAATGGGGCCATGCTTACAGAACAACTCTATAAACTTCCTGAGATTTTAGAAAAACTCAGGGAGCGCAAAAAAATGTGGGTTCAGGCCTTTAAAGAGGCAGGGCTTTCCTATTATCAAGGTCACGATGAAGCAGGGGACACTTCTACTTGTGTACATATTCGTTGTTCCGATCCCATGGCAGCGGCCATCTTAACTAAGAAGCTCATCGCTAAAGGTATCAAGGCCCTGCCGCCTCATTTCAAGCCGGCCCATGCCTGTTGGCAATGGATGGAGGCGATGAGTAAGAAGGATTACTATGTGCAGGGATTAAATCCCTATTGCCTTAGCGATAGAGAGTATACCTATGAAAAGGCCCAGTTTGTTGCAACGGTTATGACCCTAGGGCAGTGTTTGAAAATAGTGTTGAACCTCAGTGATTCTCTAGATGAGCAAGCTCATCGGATCAAAGAGGTGGTGGCGATTCTTAAGAGTTGATAAGGTCGCGACTTTCGAGGTCACTGATAAATGTCGTGATATCGCTAAGCAGTTGAGTGTCCTCTACATCGTATTGTGTTTTAATCTCAGCGAAGATTTCTTTGAGCCCCTGATTCTTATTCAAACCTTTCCAGATATCTGCTGCTACACCATCAATTTTATAAAAGAGGCTTGATTCATCCATTCTCATAATGACGATGGTGCCGTCATCATTATTTCTGGCAACAAGGTCATCTTTTAGGGAAATACTCTTATCTAAAATAGTGGTGGACATATAAACTCCTTCTTGATCCGATTAAGGGACAAGATTTATCTAAGGCCTATGGTATAATAGGGACTTAAAATATTATATAGTTAGAGATGCGAAGATATCAAGTATTGTCGATCTAAAAATAGGGGAGGCCATATTAGCCATAAAACCCATAATACTCAAAATACAAAGAAAGGCTCGCTTACCACCAATGAGCTCAGCGAACTCGGCGACTCCTACGACCAGCTTCTTGATACCCTCAAGGACAGGAAGCAGGCCACGAATGATCACGAGCGTAAGAATGTACTAGAGCTTTTGAATAAGGCCTCCAGCGGGTTTTGTCTGGCCAAGTGGACCCAGGTTACCCTAGATCTCGTCCATGGCACGAATCACAGCTGCCACCACCCTAAGCGCCACCTGATTGAACTTGATGAAATCGCACAAGATCCCGCAGCTCTCCATAATACGATTTATAAAAAAGAGGTTCGCGCCCAGATGCTCACGGGCAAGAGACCTGAAGAATGCCTCTATTGTTGGAATATTGAAGATACTCCAGGGGAGCATTATTCAGATCGTGTGATTAAATCCTCTGATCCTTGGTCTCTTCCTCACTTCAAAGAAGTTTTGGCGGCCGCTGAGACAGAAAATTATAATCCCCATTATCTTGAAGTGATGTTTGATAAGGCCTGCAATTTTGCCTGCTCCTATTGTCTGGCCGATATCAGCTCTTCGGTGCAAAGGGAGATGGATGAGCATGGCCCCTATTCTCTTTTCTATCACCACCATCGCGAAAATGACTCTCAGTGGAAGAGGGACCTCAGTGCTTATGAGGAGAATCCCTTTGTGCAGGCCTTTTGGAAGTGGCTTCCCGCTATCTGGAAGGACTTGCATACCTTAAGGGTGACTGGGGGAGAACCTCTTTTAAGTAAGCACACCTTTAAGTTGCTTGATTATATTATCGCCCACCCTCATAAGGATCTAACTTTTGCTATTAACTCCAATTTAGGAATGGATGATCAACGGCTAGGAAAGTACTTTCATTTGATTAAACAGATCAATGAACAGGGTCATCTTAAATCCAATGAGCTCTATGTCAGCATTGATACGGTAGGAGAGCAGGCGGAGTATATTCGTGAAGGTCTCGACTATAATAAATTTATGAAGAACCTCAAGCATGTCTTAGAGCTGGGCGCTTGCGATCGGGTGGTTTTGATGGTCACTTTCAACCTCTTGTCCGTTCCACGCTTTAAAGAGCTTCTTGAAGTTGTGGGACAATTGAAGGCCCAGCATCCCGAACTCATTTTGGACTTGAGTTACTTGCGAGAGCCTGAGTACCTGCGGGCCAATCTCTTACCTCCTATATGGAGTGAAGAGGTGAAGCAATGCCTGCTCTTTATGAAAGAGCAGGGGGAGATCTTTTCAGAGCATGAGGTCAATAAACTCGATCGTATTTATCAGTGGATGAAAGCACCTCTGGAGGGTGAACAGAAACTCTTGGCCCAGAAGATGAGGGCGGATTTCTTTGTTTTTGTGAATGAGTACGACCGTCGCCAGGGAAAAGATTTTCTTCAAACCTTTTCTGAACTTAAATCATTCTATATCGACTGCAAGAAAGATAAATTCTTAAGTTCATTTAAATAGTTTTTTTAATTTCAATTTTATTCTTTCTAAGAAAGGAACTTTGATATTCGTGACTCGGCCAAAGAGGTAGGTGTCGGGGAAAGACTTGATTTCTCCTTCCTTGGTAAAGTAGAGAAGAATATGATCTTCTTTTCTGCCGAGAAAGAGGCCAAAATAGAGGAACTCTTCTTCCCAGGCCACCAGAAGGTCACCCTGTTTGTACGAGTCCTCGAGTTTTTCCACTCTGACTTCTTGTCCATATTTAATGAGGGGAAACATGCGATCGTGAACGGTGGTGAAGTGAATGGGTCCTTTGAGGGATAGATATTTCTTAGCACTGACGAATTGAAATTCATCGATATAGACAGTCTGGGTTGTTTTGGAGAGGGGTTCCATAGTAAATACTATACCTCCAGTACATGAAATCTCAAATGCTTAGGGTATATATTTGGGCTTTATGGTAAAATAGAGGGGATGGCAATCGATACGAAAAGAAAATTAACTTATGGGCCTACTGAGCTTCAACAGCTCTTTAAGGGCAAGGGGCTTCCTTCTCAGTTCTGTATCGTGCCTTTTTCCAACTTAATCCTCAACCCCAGTGGAGATATTGGGGTCTGTCGCCAAAAGGGGACGGAGCATGTGGTGGGAAATATCCTAAAGGAAGGCCTCCTGGATATTTGGAATAATGATTACCTCCAAAAATGGCGCCAAGAATTTCTCACGGGAAATATTGAGATATGCAAAAAGGAAGTGGCCACGGATGCCTGTCATCTTTCTCATGATAATTACGTCTTCTTTCCTGAAATTGAATTAAATGCCGTGCAAAAGGATATGCCCTTAAAGCTTACGGCCAACTTTAATGGCAAGTGTAACCTCAAGTGTACCATGTGTGATGTTTGGATGATGGAAAATGGCCTCTATGATCGCATTGGTTTTTGGGAGCGCTCAGAAACGGAATTCTTTCCCTATATTAAAGAGATTGAACTGCTCAGTGGTGAGCCCTTTATTCAAAAAGATACCTATCGGCTAATTGATATGATCTCCAAGATCAATCCTGATGTGCTTTGGTCCATAACGACTAATGCCTTTTGGAAATGGTCTCCGGCCATTGAAAAGGCACTCGATAAAATTCAATTAAAGAATATTATCCTCTCCATCGATAGCTTAGATGAGAAGCTCTATGGACAAATTCGTCGTGGCGGGAAGCTCTCTCAGGTTTTAGATACTTTGGAGAGTCTACGCAAGTATGAGAAACGTCGCTTAGAGCGAGGGGATCAGGGCTTGGGCTTAACGCTTCACTTTTTGGTTATG
>JBFHGF010000316.1:0-4136 GCA_041583335.1 Bacteriovoracaceae bacterium | reverse complement strand
GCCTTGATCATTATCGTTTACTCTTTTATGATCACAGGCCATTCCCAAGAAGAAATATTCTTCACCATTACAAAAAGCAAAAGCACTTACTTCATCTCCCGGAAGAACATGTTCAAAGAGAATCCTATCGCTCTTCACTGAGACCTTGGGATCTTTCATAAAATCAAAGAGTGTACTCTTCGCCTCTTCAAGATCATAGGTGACAACAACACCTTTTCCACCGGCGAGGCCATCGGCCTTAATTACCAGTCCTGTCGTCATGGGCCATTCATCAAGGGCCATTAATGCGTCTTCATAGTTTTCGTGGACTTGAAAACCCGCAGTGGGAATCTCAAATTCGCGCATAAATTCTTTAGAAAATATTTTTGAACCTTCAAGTTGTGCCGCTAATTGTTCTGGTCCAAAGAAGGCAATACCTACCCTTTCAAATGCGGCCTCAATCCCCTGAGTTAAGGGGGCTTCTGGCCCACAAACCACAAGATTGACGCCAAAAGATTTGGCCTTATCGGCCAGTTTAACGCTCTCTTCAATTGAGTCTTGCCACAGCGAAACTTTTGAAAAACGCTCCATCGCGCAATGGCCAGGAACCACATAGATATTTTGCACATCTTCTTCGTGTTGAAATTTCCATGCAAAGGCATCTTCTCTGCCACCATTGCCAATAATTAGAATATTCATAGTCTTAAACCTGTTTATTAATTACATCATCACCTTACTGAGTAATAGATGAAATTCATCCAAACCTTTGACATAGGAAAAAGGCATTTCTTTACCCAAGTGGGTTGCCACTTCATTGGTTAAACAAGGGTAGAGTGCCGCTGAGGCCTTGGTATAATCGTCATTTAACGGCAGGGGCTCCACTTTAAGTTCTTCAATCACAATGGGTTTCCAGTCCTTAACTCCACGTTCGCGGGCCATATCCTTTGCTTTTTGAACCGCCTCCAACCAAGGAGTGTTGCGATAGTAAGTCCTTAAGAACTCCTTACTTAATTTATGACCTCGAGATACAAGTCGCAATTCATCGGGACCAATGGAGTCGATAAGAATGATATCGCGTCCAAGGTAACCTTCTAGTGTACCCGAAAAAGCAAACTCAAATTTTCCGTCCCAAAGTTCAATATCCATTTCCTCAAAGAAGTCTTTAAGCCTGAGACCAAGTAAGGTGCAAAGACCATGAAGGCGAGCGAATTCCATATCGGAAAGACCGGCCATTTTCTGGGCATCGGAATAAGTAATATAACGATCAGTAGATTCTAATTTGGTAGAAAACTCGACAAGTGGGCGATTAAAGCGCTCTCCTACTTCTGGGCGATGATGAAGACCAAGAATGCGACGATAACTATCATCACCTACACGAGTCATTAGGCTTGAGCCCTCGGGAACTCCGAAGCGAAAAACAACTTCAAGGGGAATGAGGGAGTCTTGTAAAGGTTTCTTATAGGCCGAGTAATCGTAGGTTCCATTTGCAAAGAGGGGTCTTTCGATATTAATTTTTTTTACACGAAAAGCACGAGGGTCACCGTTAACATCGCCCACATAGTGATTGCCTACTCCATACCTCTTAATCCGGGCCAAGATCTCTTCTTCTTTAGGGCCAAGGGTAATATTCTTGGGACGCCAGTCATTCCAATTTTCCGGGTGGGAGAGGTATTCAAAGAAAATCGTTCCCAAGTAGGCCAAGGACTCTCCCTTATTTTCGATATGATCGGGCATTTCCCCCCAATCAAATACAGAATAGCGGTCACTGAAGCGAAAGATGAGTTCCCCTTGTTTTGTGCTATCTTCGTAGATGTCTTTTACTGAGCCAATGTGTAGGAGTTTTTCCGTCATTGTGTTTTTCCTCTTCATATTTTTTTCGAGTTTTTTTCGAGTTTTTTTCGTATCTTTTTCCGTAACTTTCTTTCGTAACTTTTCTACTTTAGTTTTCTACGTTGTCTTGCAAACTCTTGGCCTTCAGATACATCTGTAGGGTACTTACCATTGATACAGGCCATGCAAAGACCGTCGATTTGCAAGGCTTCGGTCACATCTGCGGGATCGAGATAGATCACTTTATTGGCCCCTACCCATTGGGCGATTTCTTCTTGCGTTCTTCCTGTTGCTATCAATTCATCTTCGGCAGGAAAATCGATACCATAGAAGCATCCATAACGTAGAGGAGGACAAGTAATGGCCAAGGTAATCTCTTTGGCCCCGTAGCGTTTAAGAAGATCGATGATCTTCTTAGAAGTCG
The DNA here is from genome assembly GCA_041583335.1 of Bacteriovoracaceae bacterium. GTDB lineage: Bacteria > Bdellovibrionota > Bacteriovoracia > Bacteriovoracales > Bacteriovoracaceae. The sequence goes on along the minus strand of JBFHGF010000316.1, from coordinate 1,903 downwards.
TGCCTCTAACCACAGAATCATCCACCAAAAGAATATTGCGTCCCTCAATTTCAGAGCGTACAGGTGAGAGCTTTAACTCAACGGCCTTTTCTCGCTTATCTTGAGTATTTAAAATAAAGGAGCGTTGGATATATCGGTTTTTAATCAAACCCTCTCGATAGGGCAGCCCTAGGGTTTCGGCCAAACCAATTGAAGCCGTTCGACTGGTGTCTGGAACAGGGCAAACAAAGTCAGGACTAATTTCTCCACTTTCAATATAGGAGCGAGTTTTTTCGGCCAACACCTTGCCTAAATTTAAGCGTGCTCCATAAACCGAAATATCTTCAATAGTTGACTCAGCCCCGGCAAAGTAAATCCATTCAAACATACAGTGGGATGGTTTTTCTTTGTGGCCAACAATAGAACTTTGAAGCTCACCATGCTCTGTGATCAAGACCACTTCACCTGGTTGCACATTGCGAAGCACTTCAAAACCTAAGAAGTTTAACGCCAAACTCTCCGAGGCCAGACAATACTCATAACCATTAACCGACTTACGCTTTCCAATCATCAAAGGACGAATCCCATCAGGATCACGTAGTCCAAACATTCCGACTCCAGCGAGCATCCCAACCAGAGCATAGGCCCCCTTGGTTTTTTCAATGATCCAAGAAGCTGAACTCTTCACGTGATCAAAAGTGATCGGCTGATTATTTGCACCTCTTTTTTCAAGAATCTTCTGACACCATAGATGGAGCATAAGCTCAAGGTCATTATTGGTTAGCATCTGTAGGTCGTAGTTCTCACCCAGCTCTTTGGCCAAAGAGTGGTAATTCACAATATTTCCATTGTGGATCATCCCTACTCCAAAGGGAAAGCCAGTAACCATAGGTTGAAGATCTCCTACCCCATCTGTTCCCACTGTTGCATAACGGGTATGGGCGATGGCCATATTACCTGTACACGTCTCTAAATGTTCTGAATCGATGGCCTGAGAAACAAGACCCAAGGCCTTATGGCCATAGAACTTACGTCGATCTTTATCATAGGACAAAATACCAGCAGCATCTTGTCCTCTATGTTGAAGGGTAAGAAGCCCACGATAAGCTTCATAAGCTGCCCAAAAAGGGACTTTAGAGTCATTGTAGGGTCCAATCACCCCAATAACACCACACATAAACAAATCTCCTACCCTTTTAGAGCTAGAATCAACAGGGTACAGACAATGAAGTAGAGCGGTAATTCTGTCGAAGTATCACCATTATGGCCACATATTTTTTAGCTTAAACTAATAAAACACAAAAGAATGACCTAATACGTAATATTCTAACTACGGTAAATAAGGTCATTTCTTCTTTTTTAAGGAAAAGCTTTCACGAATACTTAACAATTTCGAATAGGGCCGCTATAAACACCCCGTGTTAGAAAACTTTCAGTCACCCCAGATTCATACTTACTCAAATCTTGATGAGCTCCACGATATCCAAATCGAGGTTATTCCTACTTATATTGCGGAAAAATCAGCTCCTCAAAATGATTACTACTTCTTTGCCTACGAAGTTTGTGTGACCAATCTCGGTGATGAAGAAGTGCAATTGATTTCACGCCACTGGGTCATTCGCGACGGCAATAAATACCGACACGTTCGCGAGACCGTCGCTATACAAAATATGAGTAACCGGTTCGTCGCTTTCCGACATGTTTTCTTCGTGCGTCGAAATTGCACGAAATCCCTGCGGCAGCCGGTCACTGCTCCACTCGGTATCGATCGCGCGGCTCGCGTGCCGGGTCGGCTGATTCAACCAGCGAAAATTTTCAGTACTGTACGATGTCGAGAGCGCGCTGGCCTGTATATCCTCGTTGATGGAAATATCGGCGAACTTGACCTGCTCGATAGCCGAACCGTCCTCTGCGATCAGTTGCG
>JBFHGF010000315.1:0-4151 GCA_041583335.1 Bacteriovoracaceae bacterium | reverse complement strand
TGGTGGGCTCCATTGAGCCTGGCTGTTATATTCCCGGTAAGGCCGGGATCAGATTGGAGAATATCGCCCATGTAAGAAAGGCGAAAGGCTCCGATAAACTTGAATTTGATAGCTTTGTGCATATTGGCTTTTGGCCTGATCTCATTGATCGCCAATTATTGAGTGCTGCGGAGCTCGATTATCTGGATGCCTATGAGCTCGAGTGTGAAAGGCGCGGTCGCTCATTCAAGTCTTACGCTCTGAATTGATTCTGAGGCTTAGAGTCAAGCATTTCCTGATATATTAGGCATTTCCATATTGATGGACTATAGGACTTTGAATTTAAAGTGGACAAGGGTATTATCAGGGCAAGTATTTTTATCAGCATTGGACGAGGTAATCATGTTTGAAAATTATAATGTTCCCAAAGAGTTAATCCCTTCTGACCCACGCTTTGGTTGTGGACCTTCACTTGTTCCTGTAGAGGCCCTTCAGGCCCTCGCCGAGACCGGCAAGGAGCTTATGGGAACTTCTCACCGTAAGTCTGCCGTTAAGAACTTAGTAAAAGAAGTTCAAGAAGGACTTGCTCAATACTTTAATTTGCCCGAGGGATATTCAGTAGTTCTCGGTAATGGGGGAGCGACTTTTCTCTTCGATAGCATTGGGCTTGGTCTAGTAGAAAAGAAATCAGTTCACTTCACTTGTGGAGAATTCTCTAACAAGTGGTTTAAGGCCCATAATAAAATTCCTTGGATTGAAGCTGAAGAAGTGGCCGTTGAATTTGGAAAGGGAATCGCTCCTGAAAATAGAGCGGATGCCGATATGATTTGCTGTACCCTCAATGAAACTTCAACTGGGGTTATCGTAGATGAATTTCCAGAAGTTGATGACCATACCATCCTTGCTGTTGATGCCACGAGTGGTGGTGGCCAAGTGGCCTGTGACCTAAGTAAAGTTGACCTTTACTTCTTTGGACCACAAAAGGTTTTTGCTAGTGAAGGTGGATTGTGGATTGCCATTATGTCCCCTAAGGCCAGAGAGCGCGCGCTTAGACTTGCTGAAGATAAGTCACGCTATATTCCCGATATCATGAGCTGGAAGACGGCCATTGAAAATTCGGATAAGAACCAAACGTATAACACGCCTGCTATTGCGACTTTCTTCTTTCTCAATGAGCAAGTGAAGAAAATGAACAAGGCCGGATATGCCGGTGTTGTAGCTGAAGGAAATCGTAGAGCAGAGCTTCTCTATGGTTGGGCCGAATCTAAAGACTACTTATCGCCTTATATTAGCGAAGCAAAGTATCGTTCTAACTGTGTGGCCACTATTGATGTGGATGATAAGTACGATGCCACCGCACTTGTTAACCGTCTCGCGGCCACAGGGGCGGTATACAATATTGATGCCTACAGAAAACTAGGGCGTAACCAATTTAGAATTTCTATGTTCTATAATGTGAGTTACGAAGACCTCGAGAAACTTACCAAAATTATCTCCGACGCCATCGAAAGTGAAGGATAAAAAAAGGGAGCTTTAAGCTCCCTTTTTTTTATCTTAATTTTTGCTGTAGTTTTCTAGGAATTCTTTTTTAAACTCTCTAAAGCGATCTTCAAGTATCGCTTCACGGGCCTTTTCGGCCATGGTCTTATAGAAAGCAATATTATGTTCCGTGGCGAGAATTTGGCCAAGGATTTCATTGGAATCGAAGAGGTGTTTCATATAGGCCCTGGTGTAATGGCGATCGGCATAGCAATCGATATTAGGGTCAATGGGGTAGAAGTCTCTTCTGTAGTTCTTGTGCTTTATTCTGATTTTTCCACGGAAGGTAAAGAGGGTTCCCCCGCGAGCAAATTTAGTGGGGATGATACAGTCACTCATATCCACTCCATTTTCCCAGATCATCAAGAGGTCTTCCGGATTTCCTACTCCCATAACATAGCGAGGCTTATCTTTAGGCATTTTGGGGGCGGTATAACTTACGATTTTCTCCATAAGTTCTGGACCTTCACCAACAGAGACACCACCAATAGCATAGCCGGGTAGGTCGCGCTTAACGAGCTCTTCCAAGCATTCGTCACGATAGTCATCGTAAGTACTTCCTTGGATGATTCCAAAGAGGGCCTGCTTTTCATTAGTCCATGATTGAATACAGCGGTCTAACCAGCGATGAGTGCGATCAATGGAGTTCTTGGTGTACTTGCGATCTGCTGGGTACGGGATACACTCGTCAAAGGCCATCATAATATCGGAACCGAGGTTTTGCTGAATTTCGATACTGGTTTCTGGACTGAGGAGGATCTTCTTTCCTTTTTGATCTTTAAACTCAGCACCTTCTTCTTTAATGCTCTTTCCCTGAAGGGAGAAAACCTGAAAGCCTCCTGAGTCCGTTAGGATGGGACGATCCCAATTCATAAAGCGGTGTAATCCACCGGCCTTCTTGACCAAGTCTGAGCCAGGGGAGAGGTGGAGGTGGTAGGTATTGGAGAGGATGATCGGCACATTCATTTGTTCCAAAAATAGTGGTTGAAGGGCCTTCACTGCTCCATGGGTCCCTACGGGCATAAAGACTGGAGTGGGAATCACACCGTGGGGAGTGGTAATCTCACCGGCCCTAGCACCTGTATGCTTGTCTACGTGGACAACTTTGAAAGAGAAGTTTTCTTTAATGCGGTCTTGGATTCTGCCTTGACCTTCATTTGATTGTGACATCTTATATCCGTTTATGGGTTATTTATTGAGTTTAAAAAAGCTTTCATCTCTAGCGGAGAGGGCCTTTTGTATTCTTAAAAGGCTCAATCTGAAATCAGATAAAGACTGCTTTTTATTCTTTTTATCGTAAACGAGCAACCATTTATCGAGGATTTCCAATTCGTCGAGAAGCATATTTTGTAACACTTGATCCTCAGTTTTCAAGCTATGAAAGGAAAGTTGTAAAAAGGTATTGGTTAAATTGCTCATTTCGACGTCAGAAAGTGATTTTGCTTGGAGAATTTTGTCCAGAGCATTGATGGAAGAGAAGCCACCGAGGATAATATTGGGCTTTTCAGTACCTTTTAGTTTTTTAACTAATTCAACTCCTGAATCTGATCCTGTAAAGCCTTTTCCTGTGGCCCAAGATTTTTTAATGAGTTCGAAAACATCTTTTCTCAGTTTAGGATCAAACTCAAAGCGTGTTTCAATGAGTCCTTGTGAGGATAAATTGAGAAGAGAGAGCTGATAGCTGGCCTTTTTGCGCTCTAAAGTCAGAAGGTTTTCAAATGGACCTTTGAGCAAGACACTCTTGTCTACTGCGGTCATACCGAGCTTGTGCAAGGTTTTACGAAAGATCTTCTGGTAGGGATTGGTCACGATACCCACTTTTTCAAATGTGGGTAAGGGATCTTGCGGGTTGAAAGTGATGATCTGATAGAAAGATTCTGTAATATGTTGAGCGGCCAAAGTGGGAAGAGTTACCTCTTTTCCCTTGTAAAGGTCAAAGGTGCCGATATTGAGAGGATCTTGCCTTAGGATGGTGAATAACTCATTGGCCGCAATCACGGGAGTTGATTGATGAATTCTTATCGATGCTTCTTGCTTAGGTCTATAGATCAACAACTTGGTCGTGTATTGCGACTTATCCTGATGAATAGTAGGGATGATAATTTCATTGAGCTCTAGTGCGGCCTTTGCGTGCAACATAAGGGATGGAACGTCGACTTTAAAGAGCACTTCTCCTTTGTCATCTCTTGCCTTGGCCGCTTTCACATCGACGACCTCACTGGTGATGATAGGATTACCTGAAATAAGATAGAGGATTGTCTCATAGTTACAAAAGAGTAGTAAGATGAGAGGGAGTACAATGACTGAGTTAAAGGCCATCACTTTCTTGGATTTTGAAATAATAGAAGTGAAGGTAAAAGTCTCTTTAAACGACTTGCGATTAATGATGATGGGAAGATCAAGAATAAGAAAAGGAAAAGTAAAGAAGTAGATCAGGAGCCTTACTGGAGAGAGGAGCCTCACCAACAAGAAATTTCCTTTTGCTCTTAGTCCGAGAATAAATTGTCCAAAGCCCACTCCGAAAATAAAGTGAACGATGATTTCATAGGTTACAAAGAGAGAGATCAGGTTAAAGTGCTCATAAGATGTTAGGTAACCCTTGAGAGCAGGAAGGACGATATCCGTATAGGGGA
>JBFHGF010000314.1:0-4154 GCA_041583335.1 Bacteriovoracaceae bacterium | reverse complement strand
TATCCTCTTTCTTATCCTAGGTCTTGGCTCCCCAGCTGGAGCAGTCTTTGTTATTCTTGGTGTCTTCCTCTCCCTGGGCTGGACAGTCGCCTTTGCCTACTTCTTTGTAGGTCAAATCAATATTCTCACCGGTTTCTTAATTGCCATTCTTGCGGGTCTTGGTGCCGACTACGGTATCCACTTATTCAAACGCCTCCAAGAAGAATTTATGGAAGGGGCCACTCAAGAAGAGGCCATACATGCGACTTACCACAAGACAGGAAGAGCGCTCTTTTCCTCTAGATTCAGTACTGCTACGGCCTTTCTATGCCTCACCTATAGTGACTTCAAAGGATTTTCAGAACTGGGAATTATTGCTGGCTCCGGTGTTCTTTCCGTTTTCATCGTCTTTATGCTCACCTTTCCTTTCTTAGCCTCCTTCTTAAAGAAAGAGAAGTTTCATAAAGTCACAAAAGTATGGAGTTTCTACCCTTTTAAACCTCAGCTCTTTAAGTTCCTACTTCCTGTATTGGCCATCATTCTCTTTTGGGCCCCAAAGGTAGAGTTCCAATACGACTTCAATAAAATGCGAGATGTTTCCAGAGAGAGCTCAGAGCTCAAAGTATTTGTGGACAAACTCTACGGTAAATCCACCTCTCCCGTGGCCCTTATGGCCAAAGATCGTGAACAGGCCGATGAAATATCCCAGTATATGTCTGAGGATCAATTCAAAGAAGTGATCAGCAATTCCCTATCCCTCTCGGATATCCATCCCATGGATATGAAGTCGCGCTATCGTAAAATCAAAAAGCTAAAGAAATTAATTGATGACGTTAACGCAGATGAATTCAAAGAAAAGACGGGACTCGAAATGGAGACCGTAAAAAAGTGGCTTAATACAAGGCCCTATTCAATGGATGCCCTTCCGGAACACTTAAGGGCAATCTTTGGTAAGCATGGCAGTATTGTTCTAATCTACCCTACCAAACAAATCGATAATAAATACGACCTCGATGAACTCGCTGAAGTATTAAGATCCGTTAAAGAAAAGTTTCCCGGTGTTAAAATCGGCAGTGATACCTTGGTCTTTAGTGAAATCCTAAATTTCATCTTCCATGATGGAAAGAGAATCTTGCTCTTCTTCTTTGCTGGACTCTTTGTCACCTTCATACTTGACTTTCGCTCGATCAAATCGGCCCTCTTTCTCGAAGTTCAGATTATCTTGGGAGTACTCTTACTTATGGCCTTGATGGGACTTTTTGGTGTTAAGTTCACTATTTTAAATGTAGGCATTTTTCCAGCAGTACTGGCCGTTGGAATCGATATGGGTGTGCATATTCGCCACCGAGAACTTGAGACTGGCTCCTCCCTAAAAGGAGCTCTACTCTCGGCCAATCCCATTCATATTTCGTTTATTACGACCTTAATTGGATTTGGCGTGCTCTTCTTGGCCGAGGCCAAGATACTTACGGGAATAGCCTACCTAGCGACCTTTGGTATGCTCTCCATGTATATTATTTGTATGGTGGTCTATCCCCTAGCAAAGGAAAGACCCCACAAACTGAAGTAATCGCCCTTCTAGCCTGTCGTCATCATCCCACAAGAGATGCCGGCGACAGACTTTCTTACCAACACGGAATCATCTTTCTCATGACCTATAATTTGCAGAACATTTAAAGGGTGGATCATTGGCGAGCGCAATTTAATTGAATCTTCTAGCCAAGGAGTATGCCACAGAAGACTTTTTTCTTGGGTCATCGTCTTAACAAACTCGGTGGCCAATTTTAGCTCTCTAGAAAATTCTTTAATCACGGCCTGCTGCTCTTTTTCATCAAGATTACTCTTTCTCAAGTAGAGCTTAAAGACATTAAATTCAACCTTGGCCAAAGAAAAGCCAAGAGTTCTGACAAAGGAGCTAAAGAGTGAACTCGTCTTATAGGCCTTCTGTAGGGCCGCCACTTTCTTGGGATCTTCTTTAAAATCTTTCCATGAACTTCCAATCCCCCACCATGATGGAAAGAGTAGACGTGTTTGGGTCCAACATAGAATCCATGGAATTGCTCTAATGGAAGTGAAGTCCAGTGGCCCTTGCTTGGTTGAACGTTTGGTTGGACGCGAGCCCAATTTCAAAACATTGAGGTAGGAATAAGGAGTTGCCTTTTCCACCATGGAAAGAAAGAGCGGCTCTTTTAGTTTTGTTGAATACTGCTCCTTCACTTTTATCGATAGCTCATCAAGTATGGGAGAGAGCTTAATCGCTCCTTTTTTGCCTTTCGACTTTTCAGCGTTGGTAACAATTTTACTCACATTCGAAATATAGACTTCAGGAGAAGTGAAGTAGCGCTCTACCATCTCTCCTTGTACTGTTGACTTATAGAGATCAAGTGATGACTTTGGCCACCATGCCGTTTGATCTTGAAGTTTTCCCCCTCCACGGTCAACTGAGCCCCCAGAGCCGTGAAAGAATACTGGAGTCAAGCCTTGGCGAGATATAAGTTCATCAAGATTCCTCATGGTTTTCGCAATATTGAGGCGACTTGGAAAAACCCCCATCCCTTTGGATGAATCCGAATAACCGAGCATCACTTCTAAGCGATTATCCCATTTAGAAGCGACATTCTTGATATAGCTCTTATTCTTCATGATTTGAGCTACAATTTCACTAGAATCCTCTAGCGCCTGGGCCGTTTCAAACAGAGGAATCACAGGAACATCAAGTTTTCCAATATGCATTTGCTGTAACTTCGATGCGTTTACAAAGTCATCATAAGACTGACACATACTGATGATGAGGCCTTGAGCATAATTTCGAATAGAGTCCTTACCGGAGATCTGCTTCAAAGAGATAAGCATTCGTGAAATATTAAGCGGCTTCTCACTGATAAGGGCCTTCTCAATCACTTCACTATCTTCACGTAACTCGATAGGAATAACCAGTGCAGGAAAGAGAGTAAGAAGATCAAGGAGTTTTCTTAAGCGTGGATTCTTCGCTCCAACAAATTTTTCATAATCTTTTTGAATTCGCTCCACACTATTCTTAAGTTGAGTAACTTTGGAGAAGTCGTTGCTTTTAATTTTCTGAAGAGACTTTAATGATTTCTTCAGAGAAACCGTTCGCTTAGCAAACACACTTAAATCCAGCATCTCGAGATCTTTAAGTACTTCTTCCAGATAAAGCTCAAGAAACTTGATGAGGTGACCACGAGAAGCTTCAAGGCATTGTTTCATGACTTTCTCATCCACTCCGGGATGCCCATCCTTATCTCCACCAACCCAAGTACGAATACGAATATTGCATGCATCACGATTGGTTCTCAAAATGGAATCAAGAATATCCTTTCTCAATATAATCGAGAAAAGGTGGTTGGCCTCATCGATAACCTCTGGCTTCTTATGCTTGGTTAAAGGAACAAGCCAAGAGAGCTTAATATTGTGTTTAATCAAGCTAAGAAGGTACTCTTCTTCTCCGGCCCCTTCCAAAAGACGGATCGCGATATTTTGGATACGCTCAAAAATATAAGTATTATGAGAAGTTCGCACTTCTGTTGGGTGTGCCGTCAGAACAAAGACGATCATATTATCGGTCTTAGGCAATTCTTTGTAGATCTGTTTCTTACGGATTTGATAGGTACGATAGGCCGATTCACAGACATTGATTAATTCAAGCATTAGCGAATATGAAGTGGCTATCGAGTGTTGGGTTTGACCATCAAAACGGCTCAACTGGGAATAGAGTTTATCCAAAGACTCGGTCTTGGCCACTTCCCCAGATGAGCGATATTTAATCATCTCTTGGCGTACCAGCTCTACACGGTTATAGAGCTTAACTCCACCTTCTTCTTTGATCACCTCTCCTAGGAGGCCAATCGTTTGACCGACAAGCTTCTTTAGCTTCTTTGGCAGTCGAGAAGGAATAACATTTTCCAAACTTTTCATTTCCATACAAAATCCTCAATAATTTTCATTCAAATTATGTCATCTTGAGGATTTTCTGTATAGGCGTGTATAAGATTATGGACCGCTACGCGTTACTCTTTATAACTAGTAGAGTGTTTCAAATGTACATTTGAATTCGTGAGTGGCATCCGTAAAAGAGCAATATACTTTTTCTGCCGAAACATAGAAAGAGCCCATCGCTGCATCCATTTCAAAATCTAATTTTTCAAGAACCGTTA
>JBFHGF010000313.1:0-4208 GCA_041583335.1 Bacteriovoracaceae bacterium | reverse complement strand
GCTCCAGATGTCTCTCCCATATTGCGAAAGCCTTTTGTCAAAAGGATAAACGCCGCCAAAATTCCTGCAGAAGCAGCGATACCGTAGTGGACGTAAGCACTAAGGCCGTGCACGTAAACAAAGCCAGGGTTGATTACAAAAGTTGCCGTCGAGCTGATCGAAGCGGCCATGGTAATCCCAATCAAATAAGGATTCATATCCTTATTTCCAATAGCGTAACCTTTCATGTCACGGGTCTTTTTCATCCCAATCCAAGAAAGGTAGAAGGTCAAGGCCACAAATAGACCTGTCACCAAATACTTAAATACTTCAGGTGTCATAACACTCTCCTTAAAATTTTGTCCCAATGCTTTTGCGTATGCTTATGCCTTAATCGTCTCCACTGCCTTTGCCTGCAATGTTTTTCGATCAATTTTCCCACTCGATAGAAGAGGAAATTCTTTTACATTTTCAATATGCTGGGGATGCTTATAGCGAGATAGCTCGTGATTGAGAAGTCCCCTCAACTCTTCTACCGTAAAGTCGTGATCGGCACGCATAAAGGCGTAGCCCACTTCTCCCCATTTGTCATCGGGAACGGCAACCACAGCAACTTCATGCACATCGGCCAGTCCTCGAATTTTCTTTTCAACCTCGGCGGGGTAAACATTCTCCCCACCGCTAATATACATATCTTTCTTACGGCCTACGATAAAGTAGAAGCCATCGCCATCTCTCTTGGCGAGATCACCGGTTTTAAAAAGGCCATCTTGTAGGGATTCGGCGAAGCGCTTTTCTTCATTGAAGTAACCAGCACAAACATGATCCCCTCCAATCAAAAGTTCTCCTACTTCCTCTACCCCTGCTTCACTCCCATCGTCTTTCATTAGCTTGACGTGACTATGGGGCATAGGCTGACCAATGGAGCCCAGCTTGGTAATGGCATCTTTTTCATCAAGAAGGAAGCAATTGGGTCCCACTTCCGTCAGACCAAAACCTTGTTTGAACATGAGGCCTTTCTTTTGGTATTCAGCAATTAACTCTTGCGGACAATAAGCTCCACCAGAAACAAAGAAGCGTACAGAAGAAAAAGAACTCTCCTTAAAGCGAGGGTCTTCTGAGATCATTTGAAACATCGTGGGCACGGCAAAATAGACACTAAGCTGTTCCTTTTCCAAAGTTTCATAGAAATTATTTAAATCAAATTTAGCGGCGAGAACTGATGTTCCTCCAATTGACATAAGGGGCAGGCACAGAACATTGTAACCTCCCGTATGAAAGAAGGGCGTCTCAACCATGGTCTTATCTGTTGAAATAAGGCCCCAGTTCTCACAAGTTCCCTCTTGGTTGCTCTTGAGCATTTTTCCTGAAAAGAGTACCCCTTTGGGTGTTCCGGTCGTTCCACTGGTGAAGAGCATAAGAAGAGGGTCTTCCATAGTTGATGGGACAGTGGGAAAGTCACCATCATAGTCATTAAAGTTAACTGTATCTAAGTCTTGATAAGGACTTTCTTTTAGCCCTAACTGATCAGTTCCTGCACCCAGACGAATTTTAGGATTCACACGATGGATAATTTCAGTAAGTTCACCATCGGCCAAACGAAAATTCAAAGGAATAAAAATGGCCCCAAGCTTTGCGCAGGCCAAGAGCAAAGTGACATGCTCTAGAGAATTGGTTTTCAAATAAGTAACGCGATCACCTTTCTCAACGTTATGTTCTTTGAGGAACCAAGCGAGTCGATTAACCTCTTCCAGCAATTGCTGATAGGTCAATGACCTTTGCGTTTGCTGGTCAATTAAGGCCGTCTTATCCGCAAATTGATCTTTAATATCTGTTAAAAAATCAATCCATGCCATGCACACTCTCCTTCGTTTGTCCTTTTGCTTGCTTTACTTATCCTAATTTAACCTCTTTCAACGATGCCTTCTCTTGCAGCTCCACGGCCCTATTTCCCAATAGCCAAGGGGAGATAACCTCTTCCATGGTCTGGGGATATTCCAAGAGGCTGGCGTGCCCACCGGAAACTTCAACGATCTGGGCGTTTTGAGATGCTGCGCTCATCGTGTGGTGAAGGAAGGGAGGAGTTAATACATCTTCCTTTCCTACGATATAGAGGATAGGGCACTCAATCACAGAGAGGTCAATTGACTTCTTCTCCATGGCCCCAAGGATGAGACCTTCTACGACTTCATTATCCGCGAGCCCTGCTCTCTCACGATAAAAGTCCAGAAGCTCTGGTCTTTCATTGACAATACTCTCCCCCCAAATCCAAGGGGTAGCGACGTCAAAGCGATGAGTCGGTCCGCCAATGCGATTGGCCTGTAACCAACTATTTAATTTTCTTTTTAGAAGCTCACTCGTTTGTGCATAGGTATCAGCGGCAACAATGGCCTCAACTCGCTCGGGAAAGAGGGAGCTAAAGTTAAGGGCGATGCGCCCACCATTGGAAAGACCAATGAAACTACACTTTTCAATTTCGAGTAAGTCGAGAAGTTCTTTTAAGTAGCTTGTGAGTTTATCAAGAGAATATGTTCCCTCAAGCTTAGGACCTTTTCCCTGACCAGGGCCATCATAACGAAGAACACGAAAATTCTCGATTAAGGTGGCCACGCTCTCCCCCCAGGATTCGAGGGGGGCAAAGAGTCCATTAACAAGCACCAGCCAAGGCAGGTGCTCATCATTTTCATTTTCAATAATGTAGTTGAAGTTTGGATTATCCAATGACCAATCCACCATCAACATTCAAACATGTTCCTGAGATAAATTTGGCATCATCAGAAGCAAGGAAGGCGTAAGCGGCCGCGATTTCTTCGGGCTCACCAATTCTTTTAAGAGGACATTTTCCTTCCATCATTTCGATTACTTTCTCTGGCATCGCACGAACCATAGGAGTTCCGATAAAGCCGGGAGCTACAGCGTTTACACGAATCCCCGCTTTACCAAGCTCTTTTGCAAGAGTCTTTGTCATACCGATAACACCAGCTTTAGTGGCCACATAGTTTGACTGACCAAAGTTTCCGTAATGGGCAACAACAGATGCCGCGTTAAGGATAGATCCTCCACGCCCCTGCTCTTTGAGTTGTGCGGCGGCCATTTGAGAAAGTTTCCATACCGCAGTAAGGTTAACGGCAATAACTTGATCCCACATATCATCGGTCATTTTAGCAATCGTGGCATCACGAGTAATACCAGCGTTGTTAACTAAAACGTCGAAACCTTTTTTCATCTCGGCTTCGATTTTTGCGAGGTCATCTTTATGAGTTACGTTACCTTGGATATAAGTCATGCGCTCAGGGAACATCGCCTCAAGCTCTGTATCTGCAAGGGCAGGCATATCCACAAGTACCATTTCACTTCCTTCATCGTAGAAACGTTGGGCCGTGGCACGACCAATTCCAGAAGCTGCACCAGTAATAATCACTCTTTTTTTATCTAAACCTTTCATATGTTTCTCCTTATATTTTCTTATGCGTGTATGGGTTCTTATGATTCGTAGGCGTCAAGGCCTGATTGTTTGTAACAAGGTCCATCCCAACGTAGACTGAGGGCCGACCATGTATAGCCAATTCCGGCCGAGGCCAAGTTCACATGATCCCCTTTCTTAAGAAGACCTCTTCTCTCTGCAAGACCGAGAGAGAGAACTTGATCAGGAGCTCCAAAATGCCCGTAGTGGTCTAAGTAAATAGACTGCTCTGGCTTAAGCTCTAGCCCCTCAACGATGGCATCATGGGCCGATTTCTTCATATGAAGAAGGGCGAGGTAATCAATGGGTTTATTCATCGATTCCTGGGCCGACTCCTTAATAACATGAAGGAAGTTTTCAATAGAGCGATCAGCAAGACGCTCGCGCATTCCCTGAATATCAGGACAAGTTAAAAAAGTGTCTTCAGGATTCAAACCATCACGACTTCTCTTCTTCGTTCCTCCACCAGGAATGATCACATCCAAAGAAAAATCTCCGTCTGTAATGATAGAAGCTTCAAGAATCGGGTTAAACTCTTCTTTATCAGAGCGCTCAATCACCATGGCCGCTCCCCCATCCGAGAGGTTATAGAGGAAGCGAGAAGTAGGATCTTTGTAATTCACAAGATCACCTGTGCGGTGGCCACCACAAAGAAGAACACGTTTGATCTTACGATCGGCCATCATCATATTCTTGGCGATTTTAAGCCCTACCACATTGGATGAACAACGGGCGGCCATATCAAAGGCCCATGCCTTTTTAAGTC
>JBFHGF010000312.1:0-4213 GCA_041583335.1 Bacteriovoracaceae bacterium | reverse complement strand
GAGAGAAGCTTCTCGATCACGGGATGAAGTCAGAGATTAAAGGTCGACCAAAGCACTTCTTCTCTATTTATAAAAAGATGACGGCGCGTGGAGTGGACTTTGAACAGATCCACGATATCCTAGCTTTTAGAGTAATTGTTAGTAATATTACCCAATGTTATAAGGCCTTGGGGATTATTCACTCAGCTTTTACTCCCATTCCTGGGCGCTTTAAGGATTATATCGCGATTCCTAAAGTAAACGGTTATCAGTCTCTCCATACTATGGTGATTGGACCCAAGGCCGAACGAATTGAAATTCAGATTCGTACGGATGAAATGGATGAAGTAGCGGAAACTGGGGTTGCGGCCCACTGGAAATATAAAGAAGGTATTCACTCCGGTAGAGCGAAGCTTGACTGGGTTGAGCAGCTTCTAGAATTTAATCAGAATGTAACCAATAATTCCGAATTCATGGATGTGGTAAAGAATGATCTTGATGTGGGTGGTGTCTTTGTCTTCACTCCGCGCGGGGATGTTTTTGAGCTTCGTCATGGAGCGACTCCTCTTGATTTTGCATTTGCTATCCACTCAGAAGTGGGAAGCCGCTGTGTAGGTGCTAAAGTTAATGGCAAAATGGTTCCTCTTCGCTACACCCTTCGTTCGGGGGATACTGTTGAAGTTCTCACCAGTAAGAATCAAACACCTACTAAAGATTGGCTTAATATTGTTAAGTCATCTCGAGCAAAAACAAAAATTAAACAGCATCTTCTTAAAGTCGAAAGAGATAATCATAAAGAGATTGGAAAAGAACTCTTGGAAAAGGCCCTTCGTAGTTACAATACTTCGATTAAGACACTGGATAAGACTGGTGAACTTGATAAGGCCTATCAAGGACCAAGTCTCTCCAATGTAGATGAGATGTATATTAATCTTGGATCTGGTAAGTCGACGGTTTATCAGATTTTGAAACACATCCCTTCTTTAAAGAGCAAGATTGTCGATGAACAAAAAGAGAAGGAAAAACTCTCTCAAATTGATCAATATTCTGAAAAGCTCTCTCAAGCTGCTCGCAGAAAGTCTCGTAAAGATAATGCCGTTATTGTAGATGGTCTTGATGATATTGTGGTGAGAATGGCCCGTTGTTGTAACCCTATTCCTGGAGACCCTATTAAGGGTTATATTACGAGAGGACGTGGGATTACGGTTCACACCGCCGCCTGTACTCGTATGGATCAAGCTGAAATGGGGCGCGATGTTCACGTTGAGTGGAACCCAGATTTCAACTTCAACCACCCAGTAAATATTCGAGTGATTACGCATGACAAGCCAGGAATTCTCTCTAATATCTCTAAGACGATAAACAACTCTGGCGTTAATATCCGTTCTGCTCTGGCGAAATCCCTGCCTGATCGCAAAGGGTCCTTTATCTTTGAAATTGAGGTAAAAGACTACTCTGAACTTCTCAAAATCTGTTCTCAGGTTGAGGGGCACGAGGAAGTGATCTCCGTAAATAGGGTATAAGCAAGCTCTAGCATTTTGATGTGCATAAACTTTAGACGGCGGTCGGTTTCCTATTTTCTATTTCTTAAAAAGCTTTGATATTTTTCAATTTTTAAAATGAATTGAAGCTCACTAGAGCAGGTGAGGTTTTCTGAAGAAAGGGATGAAGGTGCTCTAGAGGTTATTGAGCAGGATTCTAGAGTAAATATCGCCAAGAGTAAGAGCAGGCCTTTCATGGGATACCTATCGGTAAATGGTGAAAAAGTGAAGTTTTTAGAGTAACTCTAGTGGTTTAGGTCTTCGGAAGTGTCCCAAACCATAAGGAAGGCGTAGGTTCTGATGTATTTGTAAACTTCGGTATAGAGAATCTTGAGGTTTCTCCAGTTGGCGTAATCGGTTTCTACACCTGAGTAGAAAATATTATAGTCGTCATCTTCGGCCATTATGGAGTGAAAAATCGTTTTGATTCTTGGAATGTGATAGTCGTGGCTAATAATCAAAATATTTTTAAAACCTTTCTTTTCTCTTAGGTAGCGAAGAGTGGAGATGCAATTTTCGACGGTATTTCTGGCATAGTAATCAATGTCCAAGAGATTGTGATCTATTTTATCTTCAAGCTCTAGTGGAGCCAGTAGGGTTTGCACCGAGTTTTTTTCATAAACCCCAGTGATGAAGATATTGGATTGGTCATATTTTTTCGCCAGTGACATTCCATAGGGGATTCGGCCAGATTGTCCGGTGAAGATCACAATTAAATCCGGAGAGTCTTTGAAGAAGCGCTGTTGAGATTTATTATTTTCGTTGAAACTAAAGAGGATAAAGAAGTAGCCAGCAAGTAGGTAGATGATGGACAGAGAAAACAAGAGGACTAGGGTATTCCTAGTGTAACGAAGAGTTCGTGTTCCTCTTGTTTCAAAAATATACTTTGGGCCAAACATAAAGTAATTCTACCTTATTTTTGGGCCGCAATCACCTCTATTTCTACTAATGCTCCTTTTGGCAAAGCGGGGACCTGTACACAGCTTCTGGCGGGATAAGGCTCTGAGAAATAGGCCACGTAGGCCTTGTTTACGAGATCAAAATTACCTAAATCCGTAACAAAAATGGAGGTCTTGATGATATGTTCGCGGGTAAGTCCTTGAGACTCAAGAAGACCATCGATATTACTCATGATTTGATCAATTTGAGATTGAAAGTCATCTTTCATGGTCATCGTTTTTGGATCAAGTCCAATTTGACCAGAGAAGTAGAACACACCGTTGTGTTCTACTCCTTGAGAGTAAGTTCCTACGGCCTCTGGAGCCAGATCTGTTTTTACAATATTCTTAGTAAAACCACTCATTGTAACCTCTTAAAGTTTTAGGTGCTCGGCCTGAGTTTGAAGGGCCGTTAAGTTACACATGTTAATAATCTCAGCTACTGGAGACGTTCTTTGAATAATATTAACGGCTCCATTCATAGGTACTAAAATAGGTCCAATTGCATTGGCCTCAGAGAGTTGACTGAGAAGCTTGTAGCTGATGTTTGCTGAGTTGAGATCTGGGAAAACAAGAATGTCAGTGTCACCATCGAGAGTATGAAAGTCAAAAAGCTTATCAAGGATGTTTTTGTTAACAGCAACATCGGCTTGCATCTCTCCATCAACGATCATACTTGGGTATCTTGATTTTGTAACTGATACAGCACGTTTTACTTTCTTAGCTTCTGGATGAGCGTTAGATCCAAAGTTAGTGAAACTTAAGAAGGCCACTCTTGGTTCACGTTTCATCATAAAGCGAAAGAGGTCCGCTGCATTGGCCGCAATTTCAGCTAAGTCTTCAGAGTCAGGGTTAATTTGTGAAGTACAGTCTGTTAGGAATAATACACGGTTTTTGAAAACCATAATGTAAACACCACTTGAGCGTGAGCTATCTTTTGTTCCCAGTACATTCACAATAGGCATCAAGTTAGATGCATAATCGAGAGTAGGCCCAGCAATAAAAGAGTCAACGAGGTTACTCTTAACTAGCATAGAGCCAAAGTAGTTTTCTTGAACCATAACATCTTCAGCATGGTAGAGGCTAACTCCATTTCTTTGGCGAGAATTAGAGTACTGACGATAGAACTCTTCAAAGTGTTCCGATTCATTCGGTTGAATAATCTCTAGATCACTGAGGCTACTAGTTAAACCAAGGTGTTCCATTTTAGAGAGAATCTGTTTTCTATTTCCAAGGAGGATGGGTTCAATTCGTCCTTCTTCTTTTAGGATTTTTGCAGCTTGAAGGATTCGAGTGTTAGAACCTTCAGCAAAGGCCATTTTTATTTTGCTGCCACGGCCTTTAACGATAGTAGTAAGGCGATTTCTAAGTGACTTCATAAATGAAGCTGTTGTACCTAGTCTGTTTTGAAGGTTGGCCGCATATTCTGTAAGGTCTGCAATTTCTTTTCTTGCCACACCAGATTTCATTGCCGCTTCCGCAACAGCAGGAGTTACAGTTGTAAGTACTCTTGAGTCAAATGGCTTGGGTATAATATAGTTAGGTCCAAAGGTGAAATCTTCATTTCCATAGGCAAGTTTTACTTCGTCAGTAACTTCCTGTTTCGCAAGTTCGGCAAGGGCCCTAACCGCCGCGATTTTCATATCTTCATTGATGGCCGAAGCATGAACATCAAGTGCACCACGGAAAATAAATGGGAATCCAAGAACGTTATTAACTTGGTTAGGGAAGTCACTTCTACCTGTTGCCATGATG
>JBFHGF010000311.1:0-4222 GCA_041583335.1 Bacteriovoracaceae bacterium | reverse complement strand
CCCTCGATACTTTTGAATACTTGGTTTTGTTCAATTCTTTAGTAACTTTAAAAGCTACTATTAAATGACTTATTTTTTGTCATAGAACAATAAATTTTAAAGTTAGTAAAGGCCACAATATCCTAGTATAAGATGACCAAAAAAAAAGCCCCTTTCGGGGCTTTTCTTTATTATTTTTTTATTGTTTTGTTTCTAGATACTTTACAACGTCGTTAACTTTTTTGAGGCCTTCAGCATCTTCTTCAGGAATTTCAATCCCAAATTCGTCTTCCATCTTCATCATAAGTTCAACGATGTCGAGTGAATCAAGGTTTAGATCATCTACAAAGCTTGTTTCTGTAGAAATCTTTGCGATGTCGACTTTAGTTGCATCACTAATTAGCTTGATTACTTTTTCTTCCATTGTTCTCTCCTAGCGTATAAATCTAAATGTAAGTCTGTGACTTATTTTGTTGTTGTTAAATATAAAGACCGCCGTCAATTTTAATTGATTCACCAGTAATATAAGAACTGGCATTACTTAGCAAGAAATTAACGAGGTTCGCGACTTCCTGCGTTGTTCCAAATCTCTTCATTGGAATTCCACTGAGATAGCCTTCTTTAGTCTCTTCTTTTAGGGCATCAGTCATATCAGTATCGATAAAACCTGGGCAAATCGCATTGCAACGAACATTTTTAGCCCCTAATTCTTTGGCCAATGACTTAGTGAGTCCAATCATTCCGGCCTTAGAAGCAGCGTAAGCAATTTGTCCCGCATTACCCATAAGTCCTACGATGGAAGAGATATTTACGACAGAGGCGTTTTCTGCTCTCAAGAAACCACGACTTAAAACTTGAGAAACCATAATGGCCCCTTTTAAGTTAGTATCTAATGTCGCCGCAACATCTTCTTCTTTCATTCTTAGAACGAGTTGGTCACGAGAGATTCCCGCATTGTTAACCAGTCCCTCAATTACCCCATGCTCTTTAGCAAAGGCATCGAGTGCTGTTTTAATTTGCTCAGTATTGGTTACATCAAACATCACTGGAGTAGCAGCAGTGGCTCCAATGCTTTTGAGGTGTTCACCCATTTCTGCGGCCACGGCCTCTTTACCTTCTCTGAAGTTAAAGATGATATGGGCCCCTTGCTCAGCAAGGCTTTCGGCGATGGCGCGGCCAATACCACGAGTGGCACCAGTAACAAGAATTTTCTTTCCTTTTAAATCTTCAAATGTTGCTTTCATCCAAGGAGCTCCTGAAGTTCTTCAAAGGCCCCTTCTTTATCAAGAGAGATCACTTTGATATTACGATTAATTTTTCTAATGAGTCCCATAAGAACACGGCCCGGACCGACTTCGATACAAATAGTATCATCGGGTAAGGCCTGTATGGATTGAGTCCAACGTACGGAACCATCAACTTGTTTTATAAGATTTTCTTTGACGATATCTCCAGGAGTATCGGCGCCATATTCTTTGGCATCAATATTCGCTACATAAGGAGTCATCGTGGGTTTGAATTCAATCGTATTGAAGTGTTCGGCCAACTTGTCAGCGGCCGGCTTCATAAGACTGGAATGGAAAGGAGCTGATACCTTAAGCTCTACACAACGGTAGGGCTCAGTGTAATTCTCTTCAAACCACTTTACGGCACGATCACAGGCTTCAGCGTGACCAGAGATAACGGTTTGCCCCGGCTCATTAAAGTTGGCCGGCATCACTTCATTATTCTCTTGAGAAACTTCCTGGCAAACTTTTTCAATTGTCTCCATAGGAACTTTCATAACGGCGACCATTTTACCTTTTCCAGCAGGAACAGCTTCTTGCATATAAGTTCCACGAAGATTTACGGCCTTAACCGCATCTTCGAAATCCAATGCTTTCGCTGCAACAAGGGCCGCATACTCACCAACAGAGTGGCCGAGAACGCGATCAACTTTGATTCCTTTATTAATGAGGAGTTCCCAAAGTTTGTCGTAGAGAGCAACAGAATAGGTAAGGATGGCCGGCTGAGTATTGGCCGTTAAAGTTAGGTCTTCTTCTGGACCATTTAGCATCATAGTTTTGAGGTCATAACCTAGAGCTGTGTTGGCCTTATTGAGAAACTCAGCTGAAGGTTGTCCTTCCAAGGAAGATCCCATACCCACATACTGGGCACCTTGACCGGGGAATACGAGGGTTACTGATTTAACCATAATAATCTCCTAAGACTCGTCTTAATCTTAAATCAATGATTAGTAGCGAAGCAGAGTTGCTCCATAAGTTAGTCCAGCTCCAAAAGAATCAAAGAGAATAGTCTGTCCTCTTTTAATTCTTCCGTCTGTGATCGCTTCATGAAGAGCGATAGGCACAGTGGCGGCTGAAGTATTTCCATAGTTTTCAATATTAACGATCCACTTCTCAAGATCCATATCAAGAAGCTTGGCCGTGGTTTCAATAATTCTTACGTTTGCTTGATGCGGAACTACCCAATCAAGATCTTCTTTAGTTAGGCCGGCATCCCCGAGAACTTTCTTTGCACTTTCAGCAAGAGTTCTTGTGGCCACTTTAAACATTTCACGGCCTTTCATTCTCATGAACTGAAGATTGTCGTCGATATGGTGATGATTGATTGGCTCAACTGAACCGCCAACTGGTTGAGAGAAGAACTCTGCCCCTGTTCCATCAGCGCCTAAAGTTGTAGAGAGAATTTCTGAGGTTTCACCTTCTTCGGCTGCTCCATAAATAGCAACTCCACATCCATCACCAAAGAGGATACAGCTTCCGCGATCGGTCCAGTCGATTTTAGTAGAGAGCATCTCTGAACCAACAACTAAAATATTCTTGGCCATCCCAGTTTTGATAAAACTATTGGCCATATTGGTACCGTATACAAAGCCGGTACAGGCGGCAGCAATATCTAAAGCAATACAGTTATTAGTCATACCGAGCTTCTGTTGAAGCACACAGGCACAGTTGGGAAGTTGGTAGTCACCCGAGCAAGTAGCAAAGAGGATCATATCGATATCGTTGGGCTCAAGACCGGCGGCCTCTAGTGCCTGCCAGGTTGCTTTTTCGGCCATATCGGTTGGGTATTCTCCACCTTCAGTAGAACTCACACGACGGGCCTTAATTCCCGTTCTCTCATAGATCCACTGATCATTGGTTTCGACCATTTTCTCAAGGTCAAAGTTGGTAAGTACTTTCTTGGGAACATACATACCGGTTCCCAGTATTTTCACTTTTGGAAGATTTGAAGCTGTCATATTAAAGTAAGCCCTTTTTTTAAAATTAGGATTGAGCAAGGGTATTTCAACTGAAACCACATGTGAAGTCATGGGCGTAAATAAAAGGATAATTTAGGGAGCGAATATCTTTACTGAGGGATTATTTTGAATGGAGGCGATAGTGATTAGAATGGCATAACGTAAAAAGGCCAAGTACATACGCCTTGGCCATCATTACTGTGTAATTACAGGGTAATTATTCTTCAGTTTCTTCGGCTTCGTCAGCAGCAATTGCTACTACTTCTTTACCTTTGTAGTGTCCACAAGCAGGACATACAGTGTGAGGAAGAACGTGAGAACCACAGTTTGAGCATGACATTGGATGCTTTCTATAAAGTTTGTGGTGTTGTCCAGCTCTTCTCAAGCCTTTACGTGATACAGATGTTTTCTTCTTAGGTACGGCCATTTCCGACTCCGATTTATAGCTTCAACATTTAGAACGTTTACTAGTTCAACATTAATTTTAGTAATTGAGTTTGAGATATTTACAAGATTGGGCCCGTTTAGACAAGTCTTTTTTTGGGCCCTGCACATTTTTACTGCTGCGGATGGTGCTTACAACTTCCTGTATTTAGGTCTTGTCCGCACTCCTGGCACAGACCCTGACAGTTGGGGTCATGAAGTGGAAAGTGGTCGATATTCATGAAGAGGTATTCGTGTACCATTTCGGCAATATCGACATTGCCCTTGTCATAGAAGTAGAGGTCAAACTCTTCATTCTCTGTAAAAATGCTTTCTAACTCTTCAAATTCAGGATCTTTTTCAAAGCGGGAGTTGATGAATGAGCATTGGAAGTCAGCTTCCACTTCCTGGGGAGTGGAGGTGAGGCAGCGTATACAGCCGGCCGTGTAAGTGGCACGTAGAGAGCCTCTTACGAGGAGATGATCACCAAAAGGCTTTCCAGACTTTCTTTTGAGTTGCATATCAACTTCGAGGGTACCTTTTTTGTAACCTGCATCTTCGAGGTCAGTATTTTCT
>JBFHGF010000310.1:0-4224 GCA_041583335.1 Bacteriovoracaceae bacterium | reverse complement strand
TGAGGTTTATTTCTTTAAAATTGGCACGACAATTTCTCCCTACAGAGAGTACTGATTGTATCTCTGAAGTTATATTTAGGGCATCAAAGCGTTTTTCTAATCCCTTTTGGGACTTGATCTGTCCTTCCATGAGTTGCATACCGAAATAGGACAGTGAAGCGAGGATCGACGCGGCGATCATAACTTCGACCAGAGAAAAGCCCTGTTCACACCTTTGGCATTGACCGAGGATTCTAACCTTTGCTAGAATTGAATTCATTAATCCTAAACATTTTGGGAGTTTACAATGTTTTTTGGATCTTGGGCCATTGGCACCGGAATTATTTGTCTTATTGGTTTTAGTTATATGTTCTATGCATCCCTCTCTGAAGCTAAAATTGACTCTGCTGAATCAGAATCTACTGAAACAGAAGCATAAATCTATTTTATCATCTAAACTTAACGGAATGTTGTTACGAAACCTTTTGTAGGTTCGTATATTTCTATTCATTCCCGTTCCACTTCCTTAAAAATTAACGAATTATCCTTATATGTCGATAATATTTGTATCGATATATCTGAATTAGAGGATGACTCAGTTTTTACTGGGAAAAGTGTAGAGTAGATTGTGTTTAAATATTTAAAACGCTCACTGGCCATTAAAACAACCGTAATGATTTTTATTATGGTTCTTGTCTCTGCCTTAACGGTTGGTGGGGTGATTCTCTTTTCTGGTCAGAACCAATACGATGATCAGAACTTTGGTCTACTCGATATTCAAACTCGTCGTATCGAAGAGGAGATTATCCGCTACTTCGATGAGATGGATCAGTTAACTTTATTATTTCATAAGATTCCCTTAGATGAATTCACCCCCAATTATTTAAAGGCCATTGCCCGCTACAATAATGAGTTAAGGGTAATCCAAGTATTTTCAAAAAGTGGCGCCCTCATTTCATCGCGTACATTTGGTATAGAGGAAGAGAGCGTAGATAGCTTGAACCCAAGGGTTCTTGAGCGGCCGATTATCCTTGGCAATGGCAGATATATTCATTCACCGGCCATAGTGACAATGCAAGGTGTACCTCTAAAGAATCCTCTCTCTGTAGTGCGCTTAAGGGTTGAGATGGGAGATAAGCTCCTGATCCTTGGAGTTGATATCTCCGATCACTTTAGACGTTTTTCTGCCCTACAAGGCGATGGCGCTGAATTGATTGTCTTTGATCCTGCGAAAAATCTCATCTATCATCCCAATCCCATCAAGCAGCTCTCTGCTACCAATAGCATTCCTTATTCTATTCATGATGAATTTCCCAATATTGATTTTAAAGAATTCCTCTCAAGTAAATACATAACGAGTAATCGTAAGAAAATTGAACATCGTAAAGAAAGTGTTTACCTCTATTTTCGACGGGTTTTCTATCGGGATAGTGAGATTGCTGGAATTATCTATACCGTTCCTGTTATCAACTTACCTGGTTTTATCCGCTCCTTTGATTCCAAGCAACTCTTTCTCATTGTCGTTGTGATTTCTATTTTGCCACTCTTTGCCTGGCCAATGCTGAAGTACCTCTTTCGCGATTTGAAAGAAATAACCCATAAAGCACAACTCTATACTAATGGCGAACACGACATTCTTATTGATGTTCGCTCCCAAGATGAAATTGGGGTATTGGCCCTCACCTTTCAAGGGATGATAAGGCAAGTCAATGAGAGGACCCGCTTTCTTAGGAAGTCGGAACGTAGAATTAGAGAAGCACGCGATCAAGCCGAACAGGCCTTGAGTTCAAAGTCCCACTTGCTTGAAGATCTGCGCGAGCAGAAAGCAGAAATGGAAAGGGTCTCCAAAGATAAAGATGACCTCTTGGCCATCGTTTCCCACGATTTAAAGAATCCTCTTGCTGTAATTGAGACTTCAATGGATGTCATTTTAGAAGATAAGAGCTCGCTTGATGACGTTACTGCAGATTTGATTCGTCGAAGTAAGAATTCCGCTCGAATTGCGCTTAACCTCATTACTGACCTTCTCGATTTGGCCCGTTTAGAGGGGGGCATTACCCTAGATTTCGAAAAGTTTTCTGTGGATGATTTGATTGAAAATGTTGTGGACTCCTTTTATTTAAAATCCCATGAAAAGGGGATTATCATCAAGATCCACAGTGAGGGGCCTTACGACCTCATTGCTGATTATGGCCGTGTTGTCCAGGTCCTATCTAATATCTTAGGGAATGCTTTAAAATTCACTCCCAACGAAGGGTCCATTGATATCTATGTTGATTCCTATGAAACGTCGCAAGTCTATGAAGGAACCAATCAGGGGCTTGAATTGCGTATTCAAGATACAGGACCAGGTATTCCTAAGAATAAGTTAGAATCCATATTTAATAAATTTGAACAGGCCAGATCTCATGATCGTCAGATCGGTACAGGGTTAGGTCTCACTATTGTGAAAAATATTTGTGAGCTTCACAATGGTAGTATTAGAGTGGAGTCTGAGGAAGAAAAGGGTTCAACCTTTGTTATTCGCTTGCCTCGCCTGATACTCTCTGGTGCTGAAGATAGACACGAGATAACGGAAGCCTCCAAAGTGATTCTTATTGCTAATGATGATGAACTCTTCAGAAAGCGCATTAAAAAAATCTTTCGAGATTCGTCTTATAAAGTCGCTGAGGCCAGCAATGGGGAAGAGGTCTTGGGCTATCTTGACAAGCACACCCCCGACCTTATTGTTCTTGATCATAATATGCCAGTTAAAAATGGTGTTCAGGCCTTAAAAGAATTTTCTGAGCATAGTGATTTAAAAATTCCCGTGATCTTACTGAGTCAATATATTGATAATGAAGACCCCGAGTGGGTACGCGATCACATTTACGATATATTACCTGAAAATACTTCTCCTAATGAAATTGAAAATAGGGCCATCTCGATACTCTATCCTAATCAGCTAACTTCTCTAGATAAAAGGCTTGATCCTTTCAAGAAGACCGTCTTGATTGTTGATGATGAAGAGGCCATCAGAGGCCTACTTAATGAGGCCATCTCCAGTAGTGGATATAATTGTATTACGGCAAAGAACGGTGTTGAAGCATTATTTCTGGTCCAAAAATACCGCATTGATATTGTGGTTTCCGATATTCGAATGAGTGAAGGAGATGGGATTTTATTGACGAAGGCGATTAAGAAGGAATATCCCCATCTCCCCGTGGCCTTGATGTCGGCCGCCATTGATGGGATTTCTGAAAATGTAGCGAGTCGACTTGGAGTCGAATACCTTATTACTAAGCCCTTTGATATCAATGATTTTTCAAGTCATGTTTTTGATATTATCGGTGATCCTCATTTTTCTAAGCGAGTGGATATTTTTAGAGACTCTTCTCATGATGTTGTCCCCAAGGTTCATGTCGCGATACCTCTTCTGGGTGATATGGATGAGCCAGTAGGTGGCCTTGAAGCTAAAGTCATTAAAAAAGATGCAGCTGCTCAAATGGATAAAACCGATAAGCACCAAGCATCTCGTCCACGAGTTCTTCTGGTTGATGATTCCAAAGATATGCAAATGCTCTTTAAACTGCTTTTGCGCAAAGAAAATTTAGAGCTTGATATTGTGGATAATGGGGCCAAGGCGGTGGAGCGTGTAAAAGCTCTAAAACCTGATGAATCTTATTCTACAATTTTTATGGATCTCAATATGCCTCAGATGAATGGAGATGAGGCCATGAGTTTAATACGCCAGTGGGAGAGTGAAGGGAATTTTCCTTCTCATCATATTGTTTTACTGTCGGCTTCTTCTGAAGAGGAAGCAAAGGTTCTTTTGCAAAAGGGTTTTGATAGTTTCATTCAAAAGCCCATAAACAAAGAGAAAATTCTTCAAGAGGTGAAGGCCTCTGATAATTTTTAGCCTTATATTACGCAATCACTTTTCGTTTGGTTAATACTTCAATGAGAGGAAGAATCTGAATGATCTCATCAATAATAGGATTGAGAAGGGTACACATGGGACCTTTGAGCACCTGATGCTCGGGTCGAAATTCATCAGCTCCTTTTTTGTCATAAACACTAAGAAGAGGAAGCTGATCCGTCTGCGTGATTTCAATATCGAGGTTGTATATCCTCAGTTTAAAGCGAAAGCGATCACCTTCACTCTTTGCCTGAACTCCACTAAAGAGCATCATTTGTACCGTTGAATTTTCATCTTTGATGGCCTCCTCAAGTCCCTTTTTCAAAACCATAAAGCTTACCTTAATC
>JBFHGF010000309.1:0-4225 GCA_041583335.1 Bacteriovoracaceae bacterium | reverse complement strand
GGCCAAAACGTCAATGATGCTATTGAAGATGAATTTATTCTTACTCATGCGCTGAGGAAGGGGGAGATCATTTTGTTTCTTATACTTGCGAATAAAGTAGATGAAATCAGCGATAAAGAGGCCAGAGATAATGATATCGGCCACTACTTGCCACACTTGAAGTCTGGTATCAAAGGTAAAAGTAAAAGGTGCTTCAGCCGCAGAGAAAATAACAGCAGTGAAAATAGCTGCTAGCCAAAGTGATTCCCCTCTCGTTAATTGATTCTGTTGCATTCAATAGTCTCCCAACTCTTAATCTATCGGAGAATAACGCTAGGAGTTTATAGTTTTTAAATAAAAAAATGAGGATTTATCCCCCTCATTCGTCAGAAGAATGTCAATTTTCACTCCATTTTCCTTTGTGACGGCCCGTCTCCCTTGACTGTTTTTGATTTGACGCCAAAATAGACAATAGAGAGGTATTAAAACTGATGATTATACTCTCTTATTTTATTTAGGAGTTTTAAGCCCCATGAATTTCTTCAAGCGCTATGCTTTCTTTTTCATTACCAACCTTCTCGTTTCGATGGTTCTCTATACCATTGGGATGTTTGTTATCTCCCAGATGGGATATCCGGCCGGTTCGTATTCGGGACTCTTTGTCTTCTGCTTTATCTTTGGGATGGGTGGCTCTTTCATCTCCCTTATGATGTCCAAGTGGACCGCTAAACGCATGATGCAACTGGAGCCCGTGGCTTCAGGTTCGGCCCTGACTCAGAAGATCCACAGCTTCGCCCGTAAAGCAGGCCTACAATCCATGCCCGAAGTCTATACTTATCAATCTCCCGAAGTGAATGCCTTCGCTACGGGACCTTCCCGAAATAATGCACTGGTGGCCGTCTCGACCGGACTGCTTAACTCCATGACGGATGACGAAGTCGATGGCGTGCTGGCCCATGAAGTTAGTCACATCGCCAATGGAGATATGGTGACCATGACCTTGGTACAAGGGATTGTGAATGCCTTTGCCATGTTCCTATCCTATGTGGTCACTCAGATCATTATGAATGCCCTACGAGGAGATGACGATCGCGACTACCGCGGTGGCGGTAGTTTCTTTATGCAATATATGATTAGAAATGTGGTCTATACCGTATTGAATCTTCTGAGCTATCCACTAGTGATGTATGTTTCGCGCTGGCGTGAGTACCGTGCCGATGCCGGAAGTGCAAAGATCGTTGGCCGCGATAAAATGATTGCGGCCTTGCGCAGACTAGAGAATAACCTCGATCGCGCCGGTAAGCATGATAAGAATATAGAAGTGATGGCCATTAGTGCTCCCATAGGCATGGCCGAACTCTTCAGCTCCCACCCTCCCTTACAAAAACGTATTCAGGCCTTACAAGAAAGTCGTGAGGCCGGAATTATCTAGCTCTACTGTTATATGAACTAAGGTTCATCAGATAGAGCTGCGATAGGAGATCTTCGCATTAAGTCGAGGATCTCCTCTGACATTTCTCGTTGATCAAAATACGCCCGAGTCGAAACCTTCTTGGCCCCGTGACCTTTAACCATCTCCACGCTCCAGCCCGCTTTTACCATGGCCTTCCACACCGCCTTAGTAGACGAGTAGGTACTCATCACTGTGTCTTGATGGGCGATTTTGGCCAATTGTGAAAACCATTGCTGCGTCCATAGGCTAGGAGAGCGCTTAGGGGAGAAGGCATCTTGAAAGATAGCATCTACGGGGAGAAAGCGCTCTGACTGGCGCCAATGATCGATGCGCTTGCGAATATCGCCCACTAAAACAAGCCAGTGAGAATCGAGATGCAGGCCTTCTTTGTGAGCTATCATCGTAAAATTACCACTAAAGACTTGCTCCTTTTCACGCCAGCTTATCTCAGAGATCCAACCTCCCTCTTGCATCCTAAGGAGGGATTGGTGGGTGAGCTCTTTATCCAATTCACTGCTGACAAAATTTAATTGGGCCTGAGGATGGCCATCTTTGATAAAGTCATAGGTCGTCTTAAGGCCAAGTCCCGTACCGAAGCCGACTTCAAAAATATTGACCGAGCCTTTTTGTTTCAGTACCTGAGGAATTCTAGTGCCCAAGATATAATTATAGAGGGTTTCTTCAACGGCCCCAGAAAGGGAGTGGCAATTTTCTTGAAAGTAATCACTATAGAGAGTGTAGCTGCCATCTTCGGTTAGCTCCCATCTGTAAGTGCCTAAACTTCCACTAAATTCTTTATATTTTGTCATAATCCCATCTCTACTTTTTTTTATAAATTGTTAAGGCCAGTGACTAATTTTGTCGATAATAAAGCTAATGAATTTAGCAAAACTTAGGCCTATTTTGAAAAATACCCGACTCATAAGCACCATGGGACTTATTTTAGTGGGGGCGTTGACCAGTTGTGGTTACGATAAAAGTAGTGGGGAAAAAGAAGAATCCCTCTATTTTTCCGAAGCCGCTCTTACGGGAGGGGCTCCCTTGGATGATGCTCAAATGGCCGTGGCCCTGCGTGTTTGCTACGCTTTCAGAACCAAGCGCTCTAAATTTCTCGTTGAAATGTTAGGGGATAACTTCAATTTTTCCCATACCGCCACCACTTGTGACGGCAGCTCTACCCAGAGTTCTTTCAGCGCTCAACTGGTTCAAGATAATTCCACTGATCCGCTAAAGTATGAAAGTGACTTCAGCGGCTCCTATATCAGAGAAGTGCAAACAGATCTCAACGGATACCTCTCCAATCTGTGTGGAAATGTACTCGCTGGCGAGACCCCGTTAAACACGACGCAAATTAATAATGAACTCTACGAGTACCGCTTCCAATCCTCCACAAGTGCTGGCGATAGAATCTCTATCACTATTGGTTCCAACCAAACTGTAGGGGCAAGCACACCCACCGTAACGCAAAAACTCGTTTTCAATATCCTCACCAACGCAACGTCATCAGGAAATTACCAAGGTATGGTCATCGAAGCCACACGCTACCTTCCTTGTGCCGGTGGCGACACCAATCTCTCTCGCTACTACAAGCAAGTTTTTCAAGCTCCGTAAATCAGTCACTTTTTAAGTTCTTCTTTCCCAATCAGTATAGATTGCTTCAAGGCGTGGAATAACGAGGTTGGAGTAACGATCAAAGAGCGCCACACGACTTTCATCTTTATTGGCGTGGTCACATAGAACGCGCAAGGTTTCTGTGTAGCTTAGGGCCCAGCAGATTGTTTCCGCATGAATCATAAGCTCTTCAAAGCGCTCTTCATTTTGCCACTTCTTGGGATCAAAGACATCTTTCCACGCTTCTGGTTTAAGGCAGCTGACAATCAGAGACATGAGGCGCTTTTTAAATTTAAAGTGGATGGCCTTATACTCTCGAGTCCAGTGGTTCTCACCGGTAAGAAGTGCTGTTGAAGGATGCTTGAAGAACATGCCACTAAAGAAGCGCTTGGGGTCTTTCATAACATACTTGAGCGTATCTTTAAGGGCCATCAATGCTTGAATCTGACTGGTGCCCTCGTAGAGAAGTGGTCCAAAACTGTCGCGATGGTAGAGCTCTACTGGATATTCTTTGATGAAGCCATATCCACCGAGGGCCTGAATCGCTTTCTTTGAAAGGTCGGTATAAGCTTCGGTGGCGTAGAATTTTACGAGAGGAGTTCTCTTTCTGGTCCAGCGAGAGGCCTCTTCAAAGAGGGACTTCTCATCTTCGGAGAGGTCGCCCGTACTATGCTTCTTGCCTTCAAGCTTTAGGTAAATATCAAACCAACTCATGGTATCGGCAATAAGGGCGCGAATGGCGTCTCTCTCCGTTCCATAGTCTTCCAGATTTCTCTTCATAAGAGGAAGTTCGGCGATAGGCTTACCGAAAGCGACCCTTTCTTTAGCATAGTTTTCGGCGTAGTCGAGGGCCTCTTCAATTCCTCCCAGCGCCTGAATACCCACGAGAATACGTGCTTCATTCATCAGATGCAGCATATACTTGAAGCCTTCCCCTTGTTTTCCCACCAAGTGGCCGACGGTATTTTCATAGGAAACCACAGTGATAAACGATCCGTGCATCCCCATCTTTTCTTCCGCTTTATCTACGCGAAAGTTTGGTCCTTCCACGCCTTCTTGGTCTTGTTTGACAAAGAACATGGAGATTCCATCGAGACTATCCGGGTCACCTTTTACTTTTGCCAGCACAAAGGCCAGTCCTCCACCACCATTGGTAATGAAGATCTTCTGCCCATTGAGAAG
>JBFHGF010000308.1:0-4225 GCA_041583335.1 Bacteriovoracaceae bacterium | reverse complement strand
CGACTCATTTGCGGCCTTACAAGAAGCGATCGTCACCGTAGGTGATGGGCCTGTTTCAGGTAGTGATAACTTGAGTGCCGGTGATTCGGCCCCTGATAATCGCATCGTCACCTATCAAGAAAGCGATGGGGGCGGACTGTGTGGAACCGTTGCCTTTGTCGATGGCCAAGGTGGTGGGCCCAAGGGTGGACTTGGGGCCCAGTTGATGAGCCTTGCTCTGGGACTTGCTCTCATGGCGGCCATGGGAGTGGTTGGCCGTTTTAATTCCAGGCACAGTGAGGCATAGGCCTTCCTCTCATGACTTCAATAACATTATTCAAAGCGAGCCAAGTCATCTCGGTGCGCGTCCTATCTGTCGCTGAACCGATATGAGGTAGGACGATGGCGCGATCATCTTTTAAAAGGGGATGATCTTTATTCATGGGCTCTGGATGGGTAACATCGAGACCGACAGCTAAGAGTCTTCCCGATTCTAAATTTGCTAATAAATCTTCTTCAATATGAATTGCTCCCCGAGCGGTATTGATGAAAATGAGAGGGGCCTTAAAGCGATTAAGGTATTCGCTATTGATCATTCCCTTGGTACTCTCATTGAGAGGGCAATGCACACTGAGTAAATTTACTTCTTTGTAGAATTCTTCTTCGGAAACTAAGCGCAAGGGAAAGCTAAATTCTTTTTCTTCTAGACTCTTTCTTTTGATCGCATAAATAGGGCAGCCCCACATGCGATGGGCCTTTTCAGCGAAGACTGTTCCAATGCGACCAAGGCCTATAATTCCTATGCGAAGATTGCGCGGATCAACCCCATTGTAGCGGGTGAGTTGAAAGCTCTGCCAGCCACCACGAATAATATCATTCATGGCAAATTTTATTTTTCTGGCGCACATAAGAGTTAGGGCCATCGCGGTATCGGCAGTGGCCTCGTTGAGGACATCGGGGGTGAAGCCGTAGGGAAGGGCATGTTTTTGAGCGCACTTGATATCGACATTATTAAGGCCGACAGCATAGTTACTGACGGCCTTAAGGTGTTTGACTTCCTCAATGACGGCGCTATTCATATCATAGGCCAGCAGAGAGACCATGCCGTGGTAGTCTTCTTTTACTGCAAGAAATTCTTCGAGTTTGCGCACTCCGCTTTTAGGATAGTCCAATTGGATATCCGCTACACTTGGGTCTTGTGCTTTGAGGTCGTGGAGGTAGGCCTCAACTCTCTCTATTGCGGTAAATGCTGTGGGAAGCCAGATTTTTCTCATATGGATTTGCCTTTGTTAGTCATTGTTTTGGGCCTGTTTTTGGATATTGTAAGTTTATTGTTAGGAATTGTCAGAGTAAAGGCCGTGACTTTCTGAATTTAGATTACTTATACTAAATACTCAGAAATACAATGGATTCAGGCGCTTGTTGAGGTGCTTTATAATTGATCACATATCAGACGGAATTATATGTGGGGTCCATTTAGACTAAGGAGAGTTTATGTTTACCTCAAAAATGACATCGTTTTCCGCACACCTTAAGAAATCATCAGTAGTTTCCATGATCGCTCTGGCGGGACTATTTAGTGCTCCTCTTTCTCAAGCGGCCACTCTTGCCATTATCGACTCTGGTACAGATATGCAGCATCAGGATATCGCTCCTAAAGCGTGGATCAATCCTTTAGAGATTCCTGGTAATGATCGTGATGAAGATCACAATGGTTATCAAGATGATGTCTATGGTTGGAACTTCGCTGAGGCCAATAACCAAGTAATCGACTATAGCTACCTTGGAACATTGACTGAAGATATTCGTCGCTTCTTCCAAGTTCAGGCCGATGCTATGCTTGGTACAGTTTCTCAAGAAGACCTTACTTGGGCCCGTGAAATGCTTAAAGATGAAGCTTTCATTAAGCAAATTTCTATCTATGGAAACTTCATGCACGGAACTCACGTTGCGGGCATCGCGGCCCGTGATAATGATGAGGCCAAAGTTCTTGCGGTTAAACTTATCCCTACAGAAGTTAAGCTTCCGGGACAAGAAGATAGCAAGCAAAAGGGTGTAGGGATGTTCCTTCTTAAGAAGGCCCTAGGTGCTCTTGCTAAACAACAAATGACTCAAATGGAAGAGATCGCAGCTTATGTTGCTGGCCATAAGGCATCCGTTGCCAATGGATCTTTTGGAACAGGTTGGCCACAGGCGACGACTCTAGTAAAGACTCTGGCCCAAACCGTTTGGAAAGATATCACTGATGAAGAAGTGGCCGAAGCGGCCCAGTACTTCTTTGAAGTTCTTCTTAAAGAAGGTCAGATGATGACGAATGCAGCTCCGGATACACTCTTTGTATTTGCTGCAGGTAATGATGGTCTAGACAACGATACTTACCCAACTTCACCAACAAACCTTCAGGCCAATAATGTGATCTCGGTTGCAGCAACAATCAATGATCTCGCTATCGCTCCTTTTTCCAATTACGGAAAGACCATGGTGGACGTGGCCGCTCCTGGTGTAAATATCCTCTCTGCCGTTCCTGGTAATAACTACCTAAAGGTAAGTGGAACTTCTCAAGCTGCTCCTTATGTCGCTCAAGTTGCCGTGGCCATGAAAACAGTTAACGAGGCAATGACTCCTGGAGAGATGAGAAAGATCCTTATGGCCACTGTTGATAAGAAGGTCTTCCTTGCTGATAAAGTTGTTTCAGGTGGAATGGTTAACAGAGAGCGTGCTGTACGTGCAGCTGAACTGGCCATTACTCACAGTCTCACAGATGCTATTGCTCAAGCGCATAGTGAAGTGAAGGCCGTGGTTATGAATAATAAATCAATTTCTCTTGGAAACCTTATTCCAGATATTAAAGATTTTGTATTGCCGCTACAAAATTCATTCATTATCAAAAAATAATGTTTTCCCAAAGGTTAGGATGAGCGTATCCAAGTAGAATTCTCAAGGGGGGAGGCAGGAGTCTCCCTCCTTTTTAAACCGGAGTTGATTATGAAAATAGTATTCGCTTTATGGGCAACACTTTTTATCTCTGCCACATCTGCACAAGAGCTTGATCAATCAACCGAGTCCGGTGTCTTCACTCAAAGAGCCTATTGTGAAATCAATGCGGGTCAGAGTGCTATTTGTGAAGTTTGTAACTATGAATCTTACCGCCCCATTCGTTGTGAGATGTCTATTCGCGGTCAAACCCTCTATGGATTTTGGTTTCAAGGTCATCAAGTAGGGTCCATTACCTATGGCCAATGCATGTATGGTTACGTCTACGCCAATAATCCCATGCGTGATCCTTTGGTGTCTGTTGATGCCTATGCGACTTGTCGCGGTCGCTTCTAAATAGCTGAATTTATAACTTTTTCTCTCCTTATTTGCAGGAAGAATTTAAGTCACCTTTATCTTTATCCGATAAATCTTCTACGGAGTTTTCAAACTTGTACAAGGTTAGGGGTATGGACAAATCGAATCTCTTTGGCTTTTATCGTCATGAAATGATTGAAATTATCAGCGAGTGCACCCACAGTGACGAGCTCTTCTACGATGAGTTTGAAAATAAGATCAGCGGGCTATGGGCCGCTGCCTATCGTGAAGGGATTGAGGAAACTGAGTTTAATAGTATTCTCGAAGAAGTTTACCCCAATCACGGTGTTCAATTTAATAGTCTATTTAAAAAGGCCTCTTAAGAGGCCTTTTGTCGTATTGATTACATATTATTTTCTAAGAAGTTATTTACTTCATCAATTTCATATTCTCTACAAACATCTGCTCGTTTAGACTTTTTGAAGACTGTAGCGACTTTTGTTCTTGTTAGACCTGTATTCGTTTTAGAAGGCGTATACTTATTGACAGTTTTACTTTCTCGTCAGGACATAAACCTTCTGTTTAAAGCTATCAAGGGCCTGTATTTTTGGTCCTTTTTCAACCTCTTCTTCACTTTCTTTAAGTTCGATCGTGAAGTGGTCTTCATAGAGGCGATGTACTTCATTGGCATCGATGCTAAAGGGAGGCCCATCCATCTTGCTTTGGTCATATTCAAAAGCAATCAATAAATACTTGCCACCAGGTTTTAGAACTTCCGTAATCACTCGGGCGTAGTCATCACGCATCGATTGGGGCAAGGCCACCAATGAGGCACGATCATAGACATAATCGTATTGATCACCTCTTCCGAGTTGAAAGAAATTTCCTGAACTGATGATAATATTCTGATGGGTGTAGTGCTTGAAGTCTTGATCCTGTTCAACTTTAGGGGCCT
>JBFHGF010000307.1:0-4251 GCA_041583335.1 Bacteriovoracaceae bacterium | reverse complement strand
TACACGCTGATCACGCCGGTTAAAGACCAGGCGTTCACCCTGGAATTCGATGACGGCCGGCTCTGGCAGCCAAAAAACTTTGATAAGGAAGAGCGACCTTTCCCCTGTCATTGGTCATTTTAAAATTTTTGAACTTCAACTCATTGAGTTCACCTAAAGAGTCAATTGAGTCATTAGCGTGGGTGGACTTCTCTCCCTCGAAACTTCCAATATAGAATTCAAAGTTGAGGCGACCATTTTGAGAAGTGCCAAAACGAGCACTATTTTGTCCGTTGCGCCCTGTATTCATATGATAGGTTTTACTATATGCATTAGTTACGAGAACACTTGAGATGAGGCTTAAACCCATGAGAAGCTTAAACTTCCTATAAAGTGAAGGGGTCATGATCTATCCTTTTTTAATTGTATAGACCTCTATCGGGCGCTTGCCCCCACACTTTTCACCCCGCCCCTTGAAATGCTGCTTAACGGAAAATAAGGCCACCTCCTCACTTAAAATTCAAAAACATAACTGACAAAAACCGTCCCTTATGCTATCAATGGCCCTACTATTACAAATAAAATCCAAATTAGTTTAGGAGACCAACCCCATGAATCAATCAGGCCTTTCAGCTTGCCGTCCTGCTTATGCTCGCTTCTTTCTTTATACTGTACTTGCATTAGTTGTTGGCCTCTTTCCTTCTTGTCAAAATGACGCTCCCTTGGGAACTCGTGACAACCCTGTGAAGCTCTACTTCACTCCCTCGGTAGATGCTGAAACCATTGCCTCCAACTCTCATGAGTTTCTTCAATTCCTAGAAAAGGAGACGGGGCTCTTCTTTAAAACAGGAATCCCTACCAACTATGTGGCCGTGGTTGAGGCCTTTGGTTCTAAAAGGGCCGATATTGGTGTGATGAATTCCTTTGGCTATCTTATGGCCAATGAAAAATATGGCGCCTCTGCCAAGCTGCGCGTTCTGCGCTATGGACACGACTACTACCAAGGTCAAATTCTGGCCAAAGTAGGAAGTGGTATCAATGAAGTTAAAGATCTCGATGGTAAGAAAATGGCCTTCGTTGATCCCTCATCCACTTCTGGATATATGTTCCCCCTTAAAATGATGAAAGAAGCAGGGGTTGCCGCCGGCAATATGACCTTTGCCAATAAGCACGACAATGTTGTGATTATGATTTATCAAGGACAAGTTGAGGCCGGTGCAACTTACTACTCTGCTCCTGATGAGAAAGGTAATATTCGCGATGCCCGTGGAAGAGTAAAAACTCAATTTCCCGATGTTGAAGAGAAAATCAAAATCATCGCTATTACCGACAAAATCCCCAATGACCCCTTTGTTTTCAGAAAGGATCTTCCCCAAGAAATCACTTCTAAGTTTATCAATGCGGTTAAGAAGTTTATCTCTACTCCCCAAGGAAAAGAGATCTTCCAAAGAATCTACTCTGTGGAAGGAGTCGTGAACACAACGGATCAAGACTACGATTCTCTACGTGATATGGTTAAGGCCATCAACCTAGATACCTCTAAGCTCGTGCGCTAATCCATCCCTAAACGAAATCCTATAAGCTCATGGCCGACCCTATGTCGGCCTTTTTTGTGTCTAAATTTATACAAAAAAGTGTAGAGATTTTTCAAATTTTGTGAAAAATTCCAAGAGCTATGACATTATGGGCCAGAAACTTATCCCTTATTTCAAGGACTTAATGAAAACTAATTTCATTTATACTATTTTCTACCCTCTGCTCTTTACTTGTGTCCTGTCTTCCTGTGGCAAGAAGGCACTAGGCCCAGGGGATTCTTTTTCTCTGGTTCTCAAAGATGAGGCCCAAGTTATGCAGGCCACGCAAGAGAAGGCCGACCATCGCCGCCTCTACTTCTCCTATGGAATAAAAGATGCGGGCTTTGCTGGCGGTGAAGATGTCGAGGCCTTTACGAAAACAAATAAAGATTCCCTGCCGGCCGATATCCGTTCAAAGTTTTGGGGGGTAGCTTTGCTCAATGGTGATGGTATGACTATCCACCAAACATTATTAGATAAGAGTTATTACTATCGCTCTCTAGAAGAGAATCCCGATTACTTTGTAGTGAACTATTCTGGAGTTTTCTTTATTGATATTCCCCTTGAAGTGAACTTAGAGGGAACTCAGCAAGTTCTCCTTATTGACCTCAGCGAAGATAAGGTTGCCCAGAGTTTTCAAATCGATGATATTTCTAAACCCTATGCCAACCCCTTTTCCTATGAAGAAGGATGGAACGGACAAAAGAAGATATACAAAATTCACGGTGAAGCTGATGCCGCCCATGCCTTTGATTTCGTAGTCCTCACCGAAGGCTTTAGTGAAGAAGAGCTGCAGATGCAAACTCTTGAATCTATGATGGCCTCTAAATTTGGAGGTTATGTAAAGCGCTTCATCCTGCCCCTGTTAGATACTGAGCCCTATAAGAGTAAGAAAGACCAAATCAATATCTGGGTGGTGGCCACTCCCTCCCTTGAGTCGGGGGTGTCCAATCCTTTTCAAAACCGTAAGAGAAGAACGACTTATCGCGCGACCTTTGGTGCCAATTGTACCGAGCGCTCCCTAGTGGTGCGCGATCAGGAGCGTGCCCTAAAGATGGCCTCCCTTACTCCCTTTGATCAGGCCATTGTCTTAGTTAATGATGAGACCTATGGAGGTCAGGGATCAGATATCGCGACTTTCAGTGTGCATGAGCGAGCGCCTTACTTAATCAAGCATGAGTTGGCCCATGCGGTAGGACTGCTGGCCGATGAGTACAAGTACTTCTCCGATACCCGTGCTCACTCATCTTGTGATGATCATTTGATGGAAACCTATGCCACCCACAATCGCAAGAATTGGGGTCGCAATCGCTACTTTGAAGATGATGCTTACTTGGCCCCTAACCTCTCCAATAAATCAGCCCCTCAAGAAGTAAAGTGGGCCCAGTACCTCAATGATCAATCTCCGATTGTCTACTTTGATTACCCTATTGAAGATGCAAAAGTGGATCTAGAGGCCAAGACATTACAGGCCAATTTTAAGGCCACCTTTGATCGCGATGAATTGTTAATCACCATGGGACTGATTCGCGCCCTTAATGGACTTTTAAAAGAGACCACGACCCTAGAAATCAACGGTCGCTCTATGGCCTTTGAATTGACTCCGATGGAAAGCGGACACCTCTTTTTAAAGGTGCCTCAAGTTTCCATTAAAAAAGGTGATGAGGTAAAGCTTACCCTTCACTTAGACTCTGCCCTGGCAGGAATACTTGAATGGCTAACGCACTATACTTCAAGCTATCACTTGATCACGCTACCTTCACGCCCTTTTCAAGGAAGTGTGGAAGAGATGGGAATTTTTCAAGGCAGCAATGTGGAGCCCTACAAAACGTTTCGCTCGAGTTATATCAATATCATGAACTCATCGTCTGAGATGAACTTTGATCAGTGGCAAGAAAAGGCCTACGCAGATATGATCAACTACTATATTCAATTGAATCAAGAGGACTAAAAAAGAAACCCCGAAAAGAGCGCGTTCCTTAAGTCTAAATCGCGGTCGTTTCGGGGCATTTTATTTCTTTGGTATTACAAGCAGTAATAAAAACTTTTAATTATTGAAGTAGGGCTTCCTCAGCAAGACAGCTTTCGATGGCCTTCACGAGAGCAGCATTTTCAGAAATTACTGTGGCGGCGTTTTGACCACCTCTTGAGTAACATCCTCCATTGGTGTGGATTCCTACAATTTTTCCATCCGATTCACGAATAATAGAGGAACCACTATTTCCACCCATAGTATCCGCTACGTGATAAAGAGATGATCCACGAATGGAAGTAATCTCACCAGAGTGGGTTTGCTGAGCAAGGTTTCTTTCGGGATCAGATTGATCAAGCCCGTAACCAGTAATGCGAATGATGTCGCCATGAGAAGGTTTTTGAAAACTTACATCGTAGTAACCTTGAACATCACCAGCGTACTTACCTGTGATTTCATTGGGAAGAACCCTTACTACGGCCCAGTCGTCTCCGATACCACCATAGTTATACTCTGTGTTCTTGGCATCAATAGGATAAATATCTTCCTCTGATGGATGCTGAATACGTCCACCAATACTGGCCGGAGTATTGAACTCGGCAATCCCAAATGTACTTGAGCAATGCCCAGCAGAAATGGCACAGCTTTTTCCGATCATGGTTACGGTACAACCACCGGTATCAGAAATAGAACCCAGAAGACGCCCAATCTTTGGCATATCTGAGG
>JBFHGF010000306.1:0-4279 GCA_041583335.1 Bacteriovoracaceae bacterium | reverse complement strand
GTGGGAAGAGGAAAACTGATACTGGCGCCAACAAAGTCGCCGAGTCCATCCAGTTTATTTCTCTTGGTATAGTTCAATCCCAAAGTAATATCGGGAATAATATTTCTCTTTTGGGCCAATACTTTAAGATCACTGGCCTGAACATTATGTGCCAAGGCCTGCTCTTGGAAATCAAACTTATCTTCTCCCTTTTCCCATTGCTGTAAGTAACTCCAAGGAATCGTTCCCAAGTCCATATCCAAGACTTCGTCACTATCAAGAAGAACAGTAAGTTGATACTTTAGTGAATTTAGGGCAAATACGATCTGCTGCACTTGAGCACTCAATTCACTCTTTCGAATTTGAATATCTAAAACGGCCTGCTGTGGCACTTTACCCGTTGAGTAAAGCCTCTTTGTAACTTTCAGATTATCTTCCACCCACGACAAGTTATCTTTAAGAACTTTCTCCTTTTCTACTAACTGCTCTTTTGAGATGGCCAAACTCCATAGGGTTTTTACAAATTCCCGCTTAAGCTCCATCGTATTGGCCAGAAATGACTTTGACATCTCTTCTTGAGAAGCTTCTATTTTCCCGTATTTTCCAGAAAGCCCAAGCTTCTGAGACAGACCCAATTGAATTCCCGTCATCATGGACTTATTACGATCCAAAGAATTCTTGGGATAATTCATGGCCGCGACTTTTAACATGGGATCTCCCCAACTGCCCGAACCTTTTGCCCTTTCTTGGATGGCCTTGACTTGGTTGAGCCGCGCTTGAATAAGATTATGCTTTTCTAATTTTCCCACTAATTCTTTAAAGCTTGTCGCCCAAGTTGTGGAAGACATGAGAATAAGAAGGAGACTCATTGTAATGGTTTTCATACTACTACCCTTATTTAATCTTTATGCCTCACACAGCATGAAGATATAATAAATGTGAACACTCAGAAATGTATAAGGGTATGACTTAAATCAGAAATTGATCTTTGAGGATATAGAGATCGAGATGGGACTTGAACCTGAGAAAGGCCTGTTCCGGAATTTTTGGACGATAGTTGAAATCAGCGACAATTTCCGTTTTCTTAATAAAGTTGATAACAGGAAGTTGCTGTAAGTGAAGTACTTTATCCGTGGTTAGAGCGGCCTTGACATGGTCATTTGGGCTCCATTGAGAGCCTACGATTTCATGGAAACAATTTCCTTCACCATCTTTATGAGACTGGTTGTGCTTGCTCTTCTTATCTTCTTTTTTTCCGTGACAGCAGGAGTGATCTTCCGCCATCTTCTTGGCCTTCTGATTCACCACTTTGCTTTCTGGGCCAGAACAATCAATAGCGCACTGAAGCGCCATTACCTGGGTAGAGGTATAGAGTAGAGTTATGAATAGGAAGATTATCTTCTTGGTCATCTTGGTCATCTTATCATAGAGGTTTTATCCGTCCAATAGACGTTGGCCTAACTTTCCGATTTTAGGAAATTAGAGTGATTAATAGGACAAATAAGTTCTAAACCCTGACTTTTATTAGACAGGTATCAATAATAAAAGGCGAGTTGATAGAATAAAACTCGATTTTTTTTACTTGGGGTTCAACAAAGTGCTTCTTTTTTGATAAGTTCCCCTTCGAAAAATTAACTTTTGGAATGAATATGAAGAATCACTGCGTCAAACTGATTATAGCTTCTCTTACCCTTATCTTTGCCACGCAAAACACCCTTGGCCAAATGGCGGTCATCGACGAAATATTTCAAAAGGCAAAAGAAAAGAGTTTTTCCACGGATAAGAAAGCGCAAAGATTTGTAACGGATCACTTTGATTTTGATGCTATGGCCAAACTTATTTTAGGAAGTGAGGCCAAGAAGCAGCCCAAGAGTGAAGTGAAATGGTTCTCTAATCAGATCGAACAAATTCTTTCTAAAACTATTTATAACAAGTCCACCGACTTCTTAAATAAGGTCCGCTTTGAGCATGAGTATGTAGAAGAGGGAAAGAAGAAATCCACGATCCTCACCATCGTCAAAAAAAGAGGTGAAGAATCTGAAGTGATGACTAAATTTGAAAATAATAATGGAGTTTGGAAAATTGTCGACCTCTCCATTGATGATGAAAGTTGGAGTGAAAATATCCGCTCTCAAGTTCATAAATCCATTAAAGAAAAAGGTTGGAAAGGATTGAAAGAATCTCTAACCAAAAGACTTAACGAACTTGAGAAGAACTAGGCACGCCCATAATGAATCTACACCATTGCATAAAAATTCTCTGCCTGATCCAATTGAGTTTATCGCTCCATGCGGAAGATGTGAAAACCCTTTCGCTAAAAGAGGTTCTCGATAAAACTGAAAAAATCGATGCAGTCAAAGCAAGAGAATACGAAATCAAGAAAGCCGAATATAATGAGCAACTTATTGAGGGAAAATTTAAACCCAACTTTAAAGTTCTCTCTGGGGTCGGACCTATCAACAAGGCCTATGGTAACGCGATTAACTCGACGAATTCAGAAGTAACCGACTACCATAACTGGAGGGCCCTCTTTCTGATCAATGCCGAAGGGAACTACCCGATCTACGCTTGGGGACAGAAAGAAGACTACCTTAAGGCGGTACAGCTCAGCAAAGAAATTGGCTCCCATCAAGTTCAGCAAACCAAGAATGAACTCAGGTTCAAGGCCAAAGAAGTCTATTTTGGGAACCTGCTGGCCAATAACTTTCTCGACTTCATCAATGAGTCCATCAGTGATGTAGAAGGCGCCCTCAAAAAAGTGAAGAAGAAGAACGATCAATATAGGCTCAAAGTATTTGAAAATATGATGCGCTCAAGAAAAGAAGAAGCGGCCTTTAAGGTTTCCGCTTCCCTCAAAGCACTTAGTTTCTTTAT
Source organism: Bacteriovoracaceae bacterium (assembly GCA_041583335.1). Classification (GTDB taxonomy): domain Bacteria; phylum Bdellovibrionota; class Bacteriovoracia; order Bacteriovoracales; family Bacteriovoracaceae. The sequence continues at coordinate 1,426 of JBFHGF010000306.1, read as the reverse complement.
TGGTGAAGTTGATCCCCAAGTCACTGTAAAGCCAGAACAAATGTGGTTAGAGTACGAAAGAAGAAAGCTCAAACCCCTTGAATATTATTTAGAAAAGGCCGGAGTCTCTAAACCTGAATTGCAACAACTTAGAAAGGCGGTAGATGCCAAGAATAAATTGGCCGAAGCTGAACAGAAGTCACTCCTGCCAAGACTTGGTATCTTTGCCCAATATAAATTTTCGTATACCTCTGCCCGTCAGGCCCAAGATAGTGTGTTTGCCTACGATCCCTATAATCAAAATAGCCTAGTAGCCGGATTTGGATTTCAGTGGGATATCGACTTTGGAGTCACTTCCAGTAAATCGGGGACCCTTAAGGCAGAAGCTCTTCAACTCTCTGCTCAACAAAAGAATGCCCAACGAGGACTTGATCTCTTTGTACGCAACACATGGAATGAAATCAACGCCCTTCAAAAGAGTATTCGCAGCTCTTCTAAAGCACTTAAATACGCTAAGAAATTCTTAAGCCGAACCATGCTCGGTGGAGCTGTTGGCCTGGTTAATGCAGAAGATGTTGTCGATGCCTACCAAGCAAGAATTCTAACCTTTAACGAGTACTTCCAAAAAATTTACGAATACAATATGGCCTGGGCCAAGCTCTCCCTCATGGTTGGAGAAGAGGTCGATCCTTTTGTCTTAGAAAAGTAAATTCTTTCGTTCACTAAGACTCTTGGGTTTTCTATAGGAATCAAATTAAATGAATAATCAATTTATAAAATGGAACTTTAAGTACAAGGCCCTCTTCTTCATTTTCGTTCTCCTCTTTGCCATTGGTGGAGCATCCGTAGGAAAGAAGCTTAGTATAAATCTTGAGCTCGATAAACTTCTTCCCGACAATAGTGAGAGCGTGCAGGAGATGAATCAAATTTCCAATGAGATCGGAGGGATCGGCCACCTCAACATTCTCATTGGACCAATCGAAAATCCACAGCAATGGATTGGGCCAGCGGCACAAAAACTTAGAGAACTTTCTGACGTCAAGTACGTACTCGACAAAACGGAAGAGCACCTGCTCGAAGATAAAGCACTCTATCTGATGAGTCTAAAAGAGTTTCTCAAGCTTCGAAAAAATGCTCGAACCCTCTTTAATAAGGGAAAGACCAGTTTCTTCAACCTGGGCCTAGAAGACGAATCCATTAGAGAGCAAAATACCAAAGATGCAAAGGCCTACTTTAAAGACTTTAAAGATAAGAATGAGAAAGAAAAATACTTCCTCTCTAAGGACAAGACCTATGCTCTTATAATGATTAAACCCAAATTTGAGTCAGTTGATCTCGAGCGTTCAGAAAAGCTCACTCAAGATGTAACAACCGCACTCAACCAGTTAATGCCACAGGTCCCCTTTAAACTGCTTGGTCGCTATGTTGAAAAAGTTCGTGACACAAG
>JBFHGF010000305.1:0-4288 GCA_041583335.1 Bacteriovoracaceae bacterium | reverse complement strand
AGGTGATGATCTTCATCTTTATCTTTATCTTGATCTTGATCTTGATCGATAGAATCGGTGGTAAAATCCTCAGAAAAATTTTGAGTTTCATCGAAGCCACTTTCTTCAGTCTCTTCAAGGCCTTCTTGGTCAGAGTCTTCGTCGGAATCTGCTCCAAATTCCGCTGGCATTTCAAAGGCGGGATCAGTGGGGGCTTCGAATTCATTGAAGTCTGTTGAGGTGAATTCGTCTTGATTGTTTATTTCTTGATTGTTTTCATTTTGTTCATTTATTTCTGGGTCTTCGTCATTGGTGAAGCTATCACCGCCACCGAAGGAGTTGCTGCCAAAGTCATTGCTATCTTCCTCATCAAAACTGGAGTTTTCAAAGTCGGTATTGGTGAAATCGGAGGAGTCAAATTCAGAATCCTCTTCGCTACCAAAAGCATTGGAGTCATCTTCAAAGCTTGAGGTGAAAGAAGAGTCTTCACTGTGGCCCTGTGCGCTTTCGTCTTGACCTAGGTCTTCCTCTTCTTCTTCACTTTCTTCTTCACTTGTGGAGGGCAGGGGGGGAAAGTGGGCTTCGTCTTCGTTTTCGTCTAACTCATTGAGGTCAACCAACTGGGAAGCTTCATCATCATCATTATTGAAGTCATTATTAGATTCACTAGACTCATCAGTCCAGTCGGAAGCTTGTTTAAGCTTCTCTTCCACATCGGGATCATCTTCATGTAAGAATTCCGAGAGATCTTCCAGACGGGTTAAGTCTTTCTTGTCATCCCATTCATCGTCATCGTGGTCACTCATATGTACAACCAATTTAAATTAAGTTCATGGCCCTTAGCTTAGGGTATAGAGAATATTATAATAGGAACTGGGATAGATTTGGGAAAAAAATAGTCGGCCATAGCTCAGAGGGAACAATGACCGACTAATTGTGTTGGTTGATTAAGCTCCGTGGCAGTGTTTAAACTTCTTCCCACTTCCACAAGGACAAGCATCATTTCTTCCCACTTTATTCACTGATCTGCGAATAGGGGCGGCCGATTGCTCCGCTTCTTTATGGGCCTGCTCAGCTGCTTCGGCCGCGGCCTGGGCTTGCTTATGGGCCTCAAGCTGACGCTCGAGCTCTTCTTTTTGTTGCCTTTGCAATTCTTCAATCTCTTCTTGAGTGTAGAGTTTAACCGAGTAAATCGCATTCACTACGGCCTTCTTCACTTCCACTCTCATATTCTCAAAGAGGTTAAAGGCCTCACGCTTATACATAGTCAGAGGATCTTTTTGGGCATAGGCCTGAAGGTTGATCCCTTCTTTTACATGATCCATTGATTGCAGATGGTCTTTCCAAAATTGATCAAAAGTCGACAGCAGAATTTCACGTAGCGCAAGCTTCACTTGCTCAGGGTCATACTGCTCAAACTTCTTGCTCAGGATATCTTTAGCGGAGTTCGCGAAGTAATCTTCAAGATCGCCGTCGGCCTCTTGGATACAGCCCTCAGCACTTAAGATCCTGTCTGTATGAAAGGTATTTTGAAAACCTTTATTCATATCTTCCCATGTCCAAGACTCAAGAGGAACTTTCTTATCTGGACGGTAGACATCAATCAATTGTTCCGAGACATCTTCAATAAATTCGTTGATGAGATCACGGTTACCTTGATCTCCTAGAATATCTCTTCTCAAGCGGTAGATAACAGAACGTTGTTCTCCCATCACATCATCATATTGAAGGAGGTGTTTACGAATTTCAAAGTTATGGGCCTCTACTTTCTTTTGAGACTTGGCGATGGCGTTGGTGATCATTTTGTGCTCAATAGGCTCATCTTCTTCCATGCCTAGGGTATTCATGATTCCTTTGATTCGATCACTTCCAAAGATTCTCATCAGATCATCTTCTAGGGAGAGGAAGAACTTGGAGTGACCTGGATCTCCTTGACGACCTGAACGCCCACGAAGTTGGTTGTCGATACGACGAGCTTCGTTTCTCTCTGTCCCCACAATATAGAGTCCACCGAGGGCCTTAATTTCGTCATTGATTTTAATATCGGTACCACGACCGGCCATATTGGTGGCGATGGTCACTGCACCTTTGGCACCGGCTTCAGCAATAATCGTTGCTTCACGTTCGTGGTTCTTGGCGTTGAGCATTTCGTGTTTGATTCCGGCCTTGGTGAGCGCGGAGTGAAAATGCTCAGAACTATCAATGGAGTTGGTTCCAATCAGGACGGGCTGTCCTTTTTCATTGAGCTCTCTTACGAGCTTAATAACGGCACGTGTTTTGGCCTCTTTTGATTTGTAAATAACATCGGGTTCATCGATACGAGCGATAGGTACGTTGGTAGGAATAACCACAACATCGAGACTATATATTTTTCTAAATTCTTCAGCTTCTGTGTCGGCCGTACCGGTCATCCCGGCCAGACGGCCGTAGAGGCGAAAGTAGTTTTGAAAAGTTACCGAAGCAAGAGTTTGGTTTTCCGATTTTATGGGAACATTTTCTTTGGCCTCAACCGCTTGGTGTAGTCCATCAGACCAACGTGAGCCATCTTTTAAACGACCAGTGAATTCATCAACGATGATCACACGATCTTCTTTGACCACGTAGTCGATATCTTTTCTAAAAAGTTGATGGGCCTTTAAGGCCTGGTTTAAGTGGTGGAGTAGGTCATTATGTTTGAGGTCAAAGAGGTCTTCTACTTTAAGAAGGCTTTGAACCTTAACAATTCCATCCTCTGTGAAAGTTGTGGTGCGCGATTTTTCATCAACGGTATAGTCCTTTTCAATGGTAAGTTGAGGGATGATATCGTTGGCCACAAAGTAGAGGTCTGTCTTTCCTTCGGAGGGACCAGAAATGAGAAGCGGAGTTCTCGCCTCATCAATGAGAATGGAGTCAACCTCATCCACAATACAGAAGTTATGGCCACGTTGAACATAGTCTTCGAGGTCAAATTTCATATTGTCGCGCAGATAATCAAAGGCAAATTCATTATTGGTACCGTAGGTAATATCACAAGCATAAGCTTCTTTTCTCTCGATATCGCTCATGTCGCCTACAATTACTCCAACCGTAAGACCCAGCCATTCGTAGAGAGGTCCTACCATTTCACGAGCATCCCTTGAAGCAAGGTAGTCGTTCACCGTTACCAGATGGGCACCTTTTTGAGTGAGTCCATGAAGGTACATGGGAAGTGCGGCCGTTAAGGTTTTCCCTTCCCCCGTTTTCATTTCCGCGATCTTTCCTTCAAAGAGAGTTATCCCCCCCATGAGTTGAACATCGTAGGGACGCATCTTAAGTACCCTAACGGAAGCTTCTCTTACCGTTGCAAAGGCTTCGGGAAGAATATCCTCGAGTGTAGCTCCTTCTGCGAGCATTTTTCTAAACTTTGGAGTTTGGCCTTGAAGCTCTTCATCACTAAGCTTCTTAAGTCCTTCTTCAAAAGATTCGATCTGTTTAACGAGAGGTTTTAGGGCCTTGATATCGCGGTCATTCTTTGAGCCGAATATCGCTTTAAGTGGGTTCATACCAGACTACTCCTCAAATATGGTCTATAACGGTTTAATCTAAAATTAATCGAGTATGAAGTAGAGAGGATCGACAGGAGTTCCATTGACTCTCACTTCATAGTGCACGTGTGGACCAGTTGAGGCACCGGTATTACCGATGGCCGCGATCGCTTGACCGCGTTTTACGAGTTGACCTTTCTTCGTGTACAAACCTTTGGCATGGGCGTAGTAAGACTCGACTCCATAGCCGTGGTCTATTCCTACGAAATTCCCAAATCCAGGTTTTGTTCCAGCGAAAATAACGGTCCCGTCTGCAACGGCCACAATGGGCGTTCCCGTACGGGCACCAATATCAATTCCTTCATGCATCCTAAGCCGTTTGGAGGTCGGGCTAATTCTTGGTCCATAGTAACTCGTCACCCATCCCTTGGTGGGAAGGAGAGTTGGGGTGGATCGCAAGAAAGAGTCTTTATCCAATTGAAACTGGTCCAGCTTGTGGATATTTACTTCTAAATCGTTAACAAAACTTTTTACCACGTTAAATTTGTAATCAAATTCGGCGTATGTTGTCGCCATGGTAAAACTTTGTTTGGTCAGCTCATTCCATTCTTTCGTATAGGAATAACTGGTTTGCAGACCAAAGTTGGTGGCAATTTTCTTTTCGTAGAGGTCTTTAAGATTCTGATAACCAAGCTAAAAATTAAAAAAATGTATGCTACATATTTACTATGATCAAGTTTTATTTTTAATATTTCAATGTTTTGTAGCTGCTTTTTTACTGCTAACTTTATTTAGGCTACGTACTT
>JBFHGF010000304.1:0-4297 GCA_041583335.1 Bacteriovoracaceae bacterium | reverse complement strand
TATTACTAGTTTTTAGTAGAATATTCCATGTAAACTTATTGGCCCTCTTTTCAATGGCCAGTGGTTTTGGGCCTAAAATTTCTAAGCCTTCTAACTCCTTGTTTTTTAGATAGTCAAAGAAGTTTTTAGACCAGGTCGCGGCCTCTAGCGCTCTTTCTCTGAAACGAGAACTAAAATAAAGTGCACACATTCTCGTATACGGTGGATAACCTAATATCTGCCTGACTTCAAGCTCATCTTCATAGAATTCTTTCCATTGATAACCCTTTACCCTCTCAAAAATTTTATTTTCTGGAGATAGGGTCTCTATCTGCACATGACCTTGTTTATTACTGCGGCCAGGTCTTCCCGCGACCTGAGTTAAGAGTTGAAATACTTTTTCATTACTTCGAAAATCCGGAAAGTTTAATTGGGAGTCTATTCCCAGTACGACTACAAGATTTACATTATCGAAATTATGTCCTTTCGAGAGCATCTGAGTACCAACTAATATGTCGATATCACCCTTATTAAAGTTATCTAGAACCTCTTTAAGTTCATTAAAGTTCTTTATATTATCTCGGTCAAACCTATCAATTTTCTTATTTGGTATTTCTTTTTCCAATACTTCTTGAAGTTTTTCTGTACCAAATCCCTTTTGCAGAAGCTTCATATTTCCACAGGCTGGACAGTGTTCAGGAAAAGGAATTTTATATTCACAAAATGAGCAATTTAGAGATTGAGTTTTTTTAAAGTACTTTAAACTTGTAGAGCAGTTCGGGCAATCAAACCCTTCTCCACATGATCGACATTGTACAAAACTAGCAAATCCTAGCCTATTCACAAAAACGAGAACCTGCTCTCCTTCTTGCACTTTTTCTTTAATTTTCTCAAGCCCAATATCTGTGAAGGGCCAAACTTCTTCCCTTTGCCTTGAACTGCGATCCCTACCATCAATAATCTCAACTTCGGGCATGGATAAGTTCATTGGTCTTTGGGCCATTCTTATATAGCTACCTTCTCCACTGATTGCCTGCTGATACGTTTCAATTGTAGGTGTTGCCGACCCCAGAATAATAGGTATATTCAGTCCATGGGCCTTCTTTATTGCGATATCTCGGGCATGATAAGGGCAACGGTCTTCCTGCTTAAAGCTGGTGTCATGTTCTTCATCTACGATTATTAAACCCAAATCTTTATAGGGAAGAAATATACTACTTCTCACTCCAACCATGATATAAGGACTCTTATTCTCATTTATATGATGCCAAGCTTGGAATTTTTCAGAGTTCGTAACTGAAGAATGATACGAGAGGATCTCCCCTCGCACATGCTGTTTTAGTACTTTCAAAAACTGTGGCGTCAAATTAATTTCAGGAATTAAGAACAGAACATTCTTACCTTGTCCCATAACTTCTTTTATCAATTTTGTATAAACTGATGTTTTTCCAGAACCTGTTACACCATGGAGCAAAAACTTTTTAAATTTATTTAAGGATTGCGAAATTGTCTCGATAGCAAAATTTTGCTCTTCTGTTAATTCATAGGAAAAGTCTTCATTTTCGCCCGATAGAAACTCTATTTCTCGGGGCCTTTTCATAGGTCGAGGCAATACATCAAATATATGTTGTCCAACTGGGTAATGATAATAACTTGCTACCCACTTCAAGTATTCCAAGAACTCTATATCAAGGTGCTCTATTCCTTCATAGCGTCCTTTTATTTCTCGTATCTTTTTTAGATCAAAATCTTTTTCTAAAGCTTCTGTGTCTTCTATTTTTTCAAGAACACAGCCTTTTTCGAAACGATTTTTTCCGAGAGGAACTTCAACAAGATTTCCCACCTGATATTCATCATTACTACTATAGGTTAATAACGATCTATTAAAAGGTGTGTTAACTGCTATTAGGTAGTAGTTCATTTATAGAAAGAAGAAATCTACGTTCTCAACTTCTCCATTACTTTTAAGCTTAGAAATATACTCATTATATCTTTGCCACATCGATTTTGTGCCTAGATTCAATTGAACATGTGAACTGGTTCTTAATGTATAAGTATAGGTGCCAGTATCCATTTTAATTATTTTTGGTAATTCATTCGTACCATTAAAGAGAATATAATCATCTAAACTTACAGTTAATTTTTCATTAGGTTTTTTTAAATCAACCTTCATTAGCCTTTGGGTTTTCCCATCGAAAACAGCATCTAAAACATCGAGATTCACTTTCCAAAGGAAATGAGTATTTTTCTTTTCTAATGTGACATAAGGGTCTTTTTGAAGGAAAGGTCTTTCTTTTATGATTTCAACGGTCTTTTTTATTTCCGCATCCTGAGGCTCCATTGGATTTTCTAAACTATCCTTTAAACTCTCATCTTCTTTTATCAATTTCAGATACTTCTTATACTTTGAATAAAGGTCTCTTTTCTCGGGATCAATTAGTTCTTCATTACTTTTATAGTTCTTGGATACTTTTTTTAAAAATGAAGACATTTCCTGACTTCTATTAAGCGCAAGTGATGATAATAACCCGAGCACAAGACCTTTCATCTCTGGATTATTAACGACTCCTTCTGCAAGATTTTTGTAATATTCAACACTGATGATATTTTCATCATCCATTTTACCTGGCCTATAAATTATCCTCACGGACTCAACATCTTCACGATCATTTACAGAGAAAAGGTATTTTACATTTACAACTTTAGTCTCTTTTCCAGAAGTCCCTGGCGCTAGCACTTCCTTCTCTGCAATTGGCGATTCCTCTACGGGCTGCTCAAGAGCATTTTTACTGGGCTCTTTTTCTACCTGCAGCGTAACCATAACAAGGCTAGCTTGGACGTCACTATTATTATTATTTCGAAAAAGGCCTTCCGTTGTAGGTACAGAAGCCCAAAGACTTGAAAAAGTGAAAATACTAAGGATTAAGGATTTAATTTTCATAAGCGCTAATTTTGTTTTTCATGAGTTTAATGATTTCTGGTTTCATTTCCTCTTCCATCAATGCGAATTCCATCGTCGCATCCAGATAACCTAAAATACTTCCGGTATCAAATCGAGTTCCTTCAAAAATATGTGCAAGAACACTCATTTCAGAAGCCATTAAATTAATAGCATCAGTTAATTGATACTCTCCTCCAACACCCTTAGGTATACGTTCAAGATAACTAAAAATTTCTGGACCAAGAATGTAACGTCCAGGCGTTGCCAATGTTGTAGGTGCCTCTTCAGGCTTCGGCTTTTCAACCATCTTATTCATTCTATAGGTTTGTTTCTTAGAATCAATAGGTACCCCATCAACAATTCCATACTTGTAAGTTTGGCTTCTCTCAACATCCATAACACCAATTACTGAAGCCCCTTCATTTTCACGACTAATAGAGAGAAGCTGCTTTGTAACAGGAACAGTGTTTACAACCAGATCATCTGCAAGAATTACCGCAAAGGTTTCATCTCCAATCAAATCTCTCGCACAATTAATGGCATGGCCTAAACCCAACTGCTCTTTTTGACGAACTGTAGTCACTTCAGTCATTTGTCCAATTTCCCGAATTTCTCGCGCCAAATGACCTTTGCCATTCTTTTCAAGAAACTGTTCGAGCTCTAAATTCCGATCAAAATAGTCTTCTATGGCCGACTTTCCAGAGCTCGTAACAAAGATAATTTGTTCAATACCTGACAATACTGCTTCTTCAACCGCATAGTGAATCATGGGTTTATTTACTATCGGGATGAGCTCTTTAGGAATTTCTTTCGTTGCAGGTAAAAATCGTGTCCCCTTACCTGCAACGGGGATGACGGCCTTTCTTATCTTCATTATACTTTAACCCTGTATTCATTTTTTATAGAGGTTTTATGCATTTTAAACTTAGTAGATTCTATTTCTTTCTAGCAACAATAGCAATCTTTGCAACCTCTGCTCGAGCAGCAAATCAAATTCCAAAATTTGAAACAACTCGCATGAAAGGTACTGCTGGTGCAGGTGTCGCTAGCTTACTTATGGACGAAGCCACCTACCTAAATCCTGCTTCAATTGCCTACTTTCAAAAAGGTAGTGTTTACTACCAACACTCTGGTCTTGATAGCACCGAGACATCAACAAGCTCATCTGAACCTTCTCAAACACAAGAGTTTTCCAGTACATCCGTTATTCTAAGTGACGCAAAAGGTCTTCTAGGTGGTTCCTTCAGCTACAATGATATTGACTACCGTGGTCAATCTGGTAAGCGCTTTGCCGCAGCTTTTGCACGGCCCATTGGCAAGAAGAGTAGCCTTGGCGCAACGGCATCTTACTCCAAGGAAGAGATTTTTAATGAAGAT
>JBFHGF010000303.1:0-4298 GCA_041583335.1 Bacteriovoracaceae bacterium | reverse complement strand
TAAGAGAGGATCTTCCTTTTGCCTTTAAACGTAAATTCAAAACATTTCGTGAACGTGAGGGGCAAAGTGCAGTGGACTTTAGATCCTGCACGGGAAATCGCTGTCCCTTTAAAAATGAATGCACTTATATTCGAGGTCTAAGAGAGGCCAAGGATGCCGATATTATTATTGGTAACCATGCCCTTATGTATTCTTGGCCACGTGCCTTTGCTCGTCCGGAATATATCATTGTGGATGAGGCCCATAAAATTGAAGAAGAAACGACAAGGGCATTTAGTCTTGAGGCTTCACAGGAGGCCCTCGAATCTCTGGCCAGGTCCCTCAATAATATGCAAGGAGTGGGATCACTCTTTTATCTCTTGGCCACAAGAGAAGAGTCTCCGGGAGAAAGTACGGAAGTTATCACGCGATTGCGCTCCACCACCATGGAGACCTATCAGATGATGATGGATCATCTGACACCATTGCCCGATCTCTTTGAAAAATATTTTAAAAAGCATCCTCGCTATACAGAGTACTTTTGGAATGAGCTTCCCATGGTAAGTAATGAACAAGGTCAAGACCCCTTGGGGATCGGCCTGTTCAATCACCTAGAGAGTTTAAAATTTATTCTTAATAATTATGTGGAGGCCCTCCTTCCTTATGCTTCTCTTTTCGAAACAAAGAATGTGGAAGGGGACCAACAGATTGTCGCTCTGACTCGTTTAGAAACTTTTATGGGGCAGTTGGAAGATTTGGCGCTGGCCTTGGAAACGGCCATCACCCATAAGGCCGGCTACAGCCATAGCCTGCGTTTTCATGAACATGATGGTTTCTGTATTTGTAGTGGACCCATTAATATTGGTGAGACGACTTATAATCATCTGCTTCAAACCAGTAAGAGTGTATTCTACACATCGGCCACCCTTGGCAATGCCCACGGCGATCAAGGGTTTCGTGGCGTAGAATGGGTAACAGGATATGGATACTTGGAGCCCGAAAGGCGCTTTCGCCATGGACTCTTCTTACCGGCACCTTACGATTATAAGAATAATACAAAGGTCTATCTCTGCGACGACACTGTGGGGTTTTATGAGAATAATTTTGTAGAAAATATTCTCAAAAAAGTTATTCCACTCATTCGTGACCTAGAGGGAAGAACCCTTCTGCTCTTTTCTGCAAAGAAGCGCTTTGAGATGGCTCGAGAAATTCTTCTTAAAGAATTTGAAGGAGAAATCCCTGTCTTTGTTCAAGGCATGGGGGCCCATGTGGTGGAAGAATTCAAAGAGCACGGTAATGGAATTCTTTTAGGTATGGAGAGCTTTGGGGAAGGAATCGATATTCCAGGTGAAGCGCTGCAATTTGTCTTTATCGATAAAGTGCCCGATCTACGCATGGATCAAGTAATCACAGATCGACGCCACTTCTATGAAAGTAATATTGGTAATGAGTTTACCGATTACTACTTATCCCATCGAACGCGTTCCCTTCATCAGAAGTTAGGACGTTTGTTGCGAACGGAAACGGACCATGGGGGTGTGATCATTGTGGATTCTCGAATTCGTCGTTGGAAGGGGAAGACCATGGAAAAATTTAATAAATTAATGGAGCCCTATAAGATTTCACGGGTTGGTTTTGATGACGCCATCGAAGGGGTACGCCACTTTATTTTAGAAGAAAGGGGAGCATCTCAACTCGTTCTCAATGCACAAGAAGAATCCTCTTCAAGTCAAAGCTTAAGCTAGATTAATCTTTATCGAGATCGTTGAGATATTTGATTTGAATTCGTGTCCCATCGGTGGATCTCACTTGATAGGGAATGGTTGCATACTTTGACACCTGGGTGACAATATAATCCAATCCCGTAGTATCGGAATCTTCACCTAGCTCAGAGGCATCCCATAGACGATAGGGAGTGGCCGTAACGGACTGACCTTCGATGGTGATATTCTCTGCCGATAGGGCCGCTCTTTCGGCGACAATCGTTTGTAAATAGGGATCATCTATATATTCCCACTGATTAGAAGAGCTGAGTACTTGAAAGTAGTTCTTTGAAGTGGTGTCCTCTTTCTTTGATTTAATAAAAATCATAGAAGTACTGGCGGTGGGAGTGGTGATCCCAAATTTGGTGGGAACGGTAAGGTTAATATGTTTTTGGCCCGACTTATTGATGAAAATATAGTCGAGTCCGTTTTTGCGTGGGTTAAAGTCAAAGAGCTCCGTGACACTTTCTTGACCGATATCTTTTTCAATCAAGAGCTTCTGGGGGATATAGTCTTTACTGAGCATATAATCCACATAGATATTGAGAAACTCACCTGTTGCGACTCGGGCATGAAGACGTGCAAAGAAACTCATTCCCAGCTCTTTTCGATCTTTGTAGACCTCAAACTCTTCTTCCGCGTAGAGCTTGTCACCCTTGTAGTAGTTGTATGCTCCGCGGTAAACTTTGTCGCCTCTAGGCTTTCTTTTAATTTCCATTAACTAATTCTACTTCAAGCACCTAATTGTACCTATACAGGGCAAGATTATTCTGGAAAAACTTGAATCTTTCTGTCAATTTAGAAGGGTAAATCTTTTGAGGAGTTTCTAGTCATGACAGATTCATTTTTTTCTGAGTACTTTTACCGCGTTCTTCATATTTCATCGATTATCTTCTTCTTCGCTGGGATGGGCGGAGCATTTCTCTCAGGAAAAGACATTAAGGTAAATAAAATCATCACTGGAATCTCATCTCTTTTCATCCTCGTTGGGGGAATGGGGCTTATTCTAACTGCTCTTGGTATTCACCACGGTGAAAAATGGCCTGCCTTTCTTCACGCTAAAATTACGATTTGGGCCCTACTGGCCATTGGTGGTCCGATTCTGGCCAAGAGACTTAAGAAGGGGAGAGTTCTCGCTTTCTACGGAATTCTTGTTCTTGGTGTAATGGCCGCTTACCTTGCTGTCTATAAGCCCTTCTAGATAAATGAAGCTTTCAGGATTGCGCTCCAAGGACCTATGGTGGTTCTCGGTTCCCTCTATTGTTGCCTCAGTCTTTGAGCCTCTGGCTTCCGTTGTGGACACGGCCTTGGTGGGACACTTGGATCGCGAATCCTTGGCGGCCCTTGCGTTGGCCGTGGCCGTTTTCAATGCCATTACTTGGATGTTCAATTTTCTCGTGCATACCAGTACTCAGGCCATTGCCGATCATGAGGCGGTAAAGAATATCGATCTGATGCGCTCGCGCCTGAAAATTTCCTTAACCCTTGCGCTTATCGTTGGGCTCACTTGCTCTTTGGCCCTATGGATTCCCCAGGACTTTTGGTTTGATGTGGTGGGGGGCACTCCAAAATTGCGCTCCCTCTTTAATGACTACTTTTATCCACGAGTCGGCTTTCACGTCTTTACTGTATTGTCGATTACCCTCTTATCGATTCTCAGAGGTTTTGGCCGCTTGAAACTGGTGCTTGGCCTTATGCTCGTCAGCACCATTTCAAATATAATCCTCTCTTGGTTTTTCCTCTATCCCATGGAAATGGGACTTCGAGGAGCGGCCCTAGGTACAGTGGCCGCCCATATCATGACTTCTGTATTGGCCTTTATTTTTGTTTTCCAAAGAGAAGATCTGCGCCGAGGATTTTTAAAATCGAAAATTATCGCCGGTCAATGGATTCGTTTTGGAAAGTCATCACTGGATATGTTTGGGCGCAGTTTCACTCTAACCGTGTGCTTCTTCTCTTCTACTCGATTGGCCAGTCGCCTGGGAGTGGATGCTCTCGGTGCCCATCAAGTCTTACTCCAAGTTTGGCTCTTGGCCTCCTTCTTTCTCGATGGTCTGGCCATTACGGGAAATATTTTAGGAGCGCGCTTTTTCTTTGCTGGCCACATCAAGCGAACCTCGGTGGTTTTTAAGGAACTTCTTAAACTTGGCCTCTATGTGGGATTAAGTTTCTTTGTGATCTATGGCATTTTTTGGAATCAAGTGGTGTCGCTCTTTGTAGAAGATCAATTGGTTTTAAATCAGCTCTACGGACTGAAGTGGCCCATTGTCATTTCACAAGTTTTCTCTGCGGTGGCCTTTGTCTTTGATGGTCTGATTTTTGGTTTGAATGGTTTTTCTTTTTTGAGAAAACATATGATCATCGGAGCTCTAACAACTTATGGACCTTTGGCCTTAATTAGCTTGTGGTCCCCTGATCTTATGTGGATTTGGGCGGGACTCATTGTCCTGAATGTCTATCGCGGACTCTCTGGTTACTACTTTGTAAAGAAAACCGTTTTTTTTTACTCATATAATTAAGGTTTTCCATGACTACTTGCGCGGAGTGCTTAAACCC
>JBFHGF010000302.1:0-4300 GCA_041583335.1 Bacteriovoracaceae bacterium | reverse complement strand
GCGATCAAAGATCTCTGCATAATTTCCAATTTGTTTAATGATTTGATAAGACCAATCTTCTTTCAAACCGAGGGCCTTTCCATTACCCTGCGTTTTTCCTGTGAACCTCTTTACCACTGGGTCCTTAGATTTTTTAAACGTGTCGATATTGGCACTGGTCATGCCTAGTTCTTCGGCTTCAATGAGAGCAAAAATAGACCATTTAACAATATCAAACCACTGATCATCTCCATGCCTTACCGCAGGACTTAGCGGTTCTTTAGAAATGACTTTATCTAGAATAACATAGTCATCAGGATTCTTTACTTTTGAGCGTTCAGCAACAAGTCCGGAAGTATCATTGGTGAAGGCATCACATCTTCCTTTGAAGAAGGCCTGAACGACTTCATCATTGGACTCAAAAACAACCGATTTCATTTTGATACGATTGGCACGAAAATAATCCGATAAATTTAACTCTGTAGTCGTCCCCTGCTGAGTACAAATGGTGGCCCCATTAAGATCAGAAATTTTCTTTATTCCATCTTTCTTACGCACCAGAAATCCCTGTCCATCATAGTATGTTGTGGGAGCAAAGTTTAGTCCTAGGGCCGTGTCGCGAGTTAAGCTCCATGTCGTTACCCTACTGAGTATATCGATTTCTCCAGACTGGAGGGCCGTAAAACGAGACTGCCCTGAAAGGGGAACGAATTTTACTTTAGTTTTATCACCGAGAACGGCAGCAGCAACCGCACGACAAATATCAACTTCTAGTCCCGACCATTGTCCTTTGGAATCAGGAGAAGAAAAACCGGGTACTCCTTGAGTCACACCACAGTGAAGAATTTTTCTCTCTTTAACTGTATCTAAAATACTCTTGGCCTGAAGTGGTGCTACGAACAAGCTGGCAAAACTTGTAAAAAGAATAATCTTTTTCATGGCATTTCCTTTATTTAATATTCTAAGATTTTTGTATCAAAAAAGTTGAGGGCCTAAGAAATAAAGCTCTTGAGTTGCTCCAAAATGGCATGAGCTGAGTCTTTCTTAAGTGGTATTGAATAAGTGGTTAAAATCGTTCGAGGTAAAACGACACTTCCCAGGTGCTCCAGCATAGACCTCAATGCATTGAGAACTTTTGCTCCTCCACCACCAGAGTGAGTGGCCACAATAGAGAATTTACCATTAAAGCTGGAGCGCCAATCCCCTTCATCGGTTCGGCTTAACCAAGCAATTGCATTATTTAGAATGGGAGGAGTCGTTCCATTATACTCAGGGGCACAAAAAATAAGGGCACTAGACTTCTTGAAAAGCTCCCCCAATTCATGGGCCACCTGCGGTACACCATGGGCACTCTCTTGCTCAGGAGTATAAAGAGGAAGCCCATAGTCTTCTAAATTAATGACCTCAGATTCCATCTGAAGTTCTGAGCAAACTTCGGCCAGACTATTTGCCAATTTTAAATTATTTCCTTTCGTTGAACTTACAATCAAGACCATCGTATTCCCTTAAGTAAAAAGTATTTAAAGTTATAAAGATAGAATGTACTAATCTAATTTCATATGATTATACACAGTTTCTCTATAATCTTTAACCACTGCTTCAATAAGTTCTTCGACAGGAATATTCAAGACGTTAGAGAGCTTTGATAAGCTCTTTAAAGGAACAGAACACTTTCCACGTTCTACATTACTTATGAATTGACCATTTTTATAGCCTAATAGTTTTGATAACTCTTCTTGACCAAGTTTTTCACTCTGAGATTTTCGATACTTTCTCACGATGGCGGCTATTTCTGTAAACGATCTCTTCTTATCAATACTCATACCCCCATCATAAACGGGTTTTTGAGCCAAGGAATTGATTTAAATCAAATTCATTAACAAGAAACGCAATCTTCTTTGCTGAGTTCTGTATTGGAATGCATTTGTTGAGCAACTTTCTTTACCTGACGGTCTACCCAGGCCCTGAATTTTAGGTCGTGAAACTTTTGAACTAGGCCATGAATCTTTTTAATATCAAGGCCGTTCATTTTATCAAAGAGTTCCGAACTTTCTTTAAGAAAGTCAGATCCCGTAAATATTCCCTCTTTATCTGCATCGAGATAGCTCAGTGAGTGGGAATCCTCGGCCAGCCAAACAGGAGTTCCCGTGCTCAAGGCCTCAATGGCCTGAATAGGAAAGCCCGCCTCTTGAAAACAAATATAGCCACGGGATGCGGCCAAGATAGGGGCCAATTCACCGGCACAGCGCCAACCCCAAAATTCAGCTTGGTCACCGTACTTCTCTTTAAGAGGCTCGAGGTGAGCGTCTCTTCCCACCAGTTTAAACTTAATCTTTTGATCGATAAGTCTCGCAATAACTTGATCTGCTTTCTTCAGAGTAAGACTATTGGCCTCAACAGCGAAGAAGTCATTGGGAAATGCCTTTCTGGTGGCCTCTGGAAAGAGAGGAAAGTCTGTCGCTTTAAAGAAAGGAGGCAGGACTTTTACATGGCCATGCTTTTCAGACCAGTAAGCAGCAGACTGCTCCGTGGGCACCCAAAGTTCATCACAGGCCAATAAGGACTTCTCTGCCCAATTTTCAAGAAAGCCTCTAAAGACTTTCTCTCGTAGAAATTTTGGCCTTCTGGCTTCAAATTGGTTATCCACAAGATAAGTAATTTGCTTAACCCCTTCGCACTTAGAAATTCCTTGAGAAAATCCAGAAGAGATATTGATCACCAGATCAACTGAACATGGAATATGTAACTTTTTAAGCGCACCAGGAATGAGATGGGCCTTCTTCCACCACTGGTCACCATAGGCCATATCATCCGTCATAACGTGAGTGAGGTAACTGCTGTGAATTCGACGCTGTTCAACTGGACCAATAATTTTTCCCTCATGATGAACAATACTGTAGAGCTCGGCCTCTTCATAGAGGAGTAACATTGACTCGACAACGGAAACCGCATAATCACGGGCAACTAATGCATCACAACTGACCACAATCTTCATGAACAACAACCTCAGGCTTATTTCAGAGTTTTAAAGTACTCCATGGTATTTAGTAGACCCTCTTTAAACCCTACACGAGGAGTATAGTCACTGACCGAGGTCAGCTTTGTAAGGTCAGGACGACGTTTTTTGGGGTCGTCATTGGGTAGAGGGTGATAGGTAAGCTTAGAAGAGCTTCCTAGAGTTTCAATGATAAATTCAGCAGCTTCCTTGATAGTATATTCATCAGGGTTACCACAGTTAAAAGGAGTAGGATCATTGCTAAACATGACATTGTGAATGCATTGAACAAGGTCTGTTACATAACAAAAACTACGTGTTTGAGAACCATCACCATAAATCGTAATATCTTCACCGTTCATGGCCTGATTGATAAAATTGGGAATCACTCTCCCATCGTCTGGACGCATACGTGGTCCATAGGTGTTGAAGATACGAACGATGCGTGTGTCGACCCCATAGCGACGATGATACATCATAGTCATCGCTTCGGCGTAGCGCTTAGATTCATCATAAGGAGCACGCTCACCAATGGGATTAACATTACCTTGATAAGTTTCAACCTGAGGGTGAATCTCTGGATCTCCGTAGACTTCAGAAGTTGAAGCCTCCAAGAAGCGGGCGCCTTTCTCTTTGGCCAACTCCAAAAGGTTATATGTTCCCATTGAGTTCACTTGCATAATCTCGAGAGGAATAACTTTGAAATCAATTGGAGAAGCTGGAGAGGCCAAGGAAAATATATAGTCGATTTTTATTTTAGAAAAGTCAGGAAGACCTTTTGAAATATCACATTCAATAAAGCGGAAATCTTCATACTTATTGAGAAGGTCAATATTCGAACGGCTTCCCGTTATAAAATTATCTAGGCCAATCACCTTGGCCCCTAGATTGAGATAGAATTCAGCAGCAGTTGAAGGAACAAATCCTGCAGCACCTGCAATCAGCACTGTCTTTCCATTTAAATTGTCAGGGAGAACCACTTTTTGATTCGACATTCTTTTCACTCCTACGGATAACCTAAGTCTCAAAGAGCAGTATAACCGTTCTGAGGAAGGATGACTATTAAGTCATGGAGAAATCCAAGATTTATCAAGTAATTTAGTAATGCTTCATTTGAATGAGAGAGGAACCTATGAGAAGGAGTAGCCCACCGACAAGTTGCACAAGATTGAGGGTCGCTCCTAGGAAAATCCAATTTAGACCTAAAGCACAAAATGGAAAGAACATTTCGGCCAAAGCGGCCAGACGTGCACTGGTTTTCTTTAGGCCCAAATAATAGAGGGCCATTCCCAAGAGCCCACTCACTAAAACCATGACAATGGTTTT
>JBFHGF010000301.1:0-4346 GCA_041583335.1 Bacteriovoracaceae bacterium | reverse complement strand
TAATTAAAAGTAATAGAGTTCGTTACATTGAGACAAAAATCTCCGACTCTCTTTATCTCTGGAGCTTCTTCTTTAAAAAATTCAAGAGCACCAAGGTTGCGAATCAAGACTCCATCCGGTGCGATTCGTTTAATGGTTTTTAAATTGTGATACTCACCCGGCTTTAATATTCGAGTCGTGGCAATAAAGGCAGAGATTCCCATCGCTCTAATCAGGCTTACTCCGGCGCGATAATCCTTTCCAAACTCATAATCGAGAATGATTTGAGATACAGAAGAGCTTAGGTCACGGCCTTTGGCCGCCTCAAAAAATTCTTCCAACTGTTGCTGTGAACGTATCAGAAGAGATACTTTACTTTCTCTAGGATTGGACCCTACGCTATGAGTTCCCTTGATATCTGAAATATCTACATCATAAATCTTAACCTTTCGTTCAATTCTTTTGATATGAAGCTCTTCCAACATATTTCGCTTAAGTTCCTTTAAGAACTTTTGAGGAATAAAAATCCCTTCCTCAATATCCATATCCCACTTCATAACCTCAAAAGCAGTTCTCGATAGCGCCCCAAGAGTAGACACAATATCGTCCTCACCTGTTGCCTTTTTGAGGGATGCCTCTACAAGGTAATCGCTCTCAAGTGAAAACTCCACAACGTCACTATCAAGAGACTTTACTTGAAGTTTCATGGGTGAATTGATTTGCGCAAAGAAACTAATCTTTAAAGGAATTCGTTTTTGTAACTCTGGATTTAAATATGTTTGTGATAACTTCTTTTCAAGCTGAGGATCTTTATTCAAATAAACTTGAGCACCTTCTTTGACAGAGTCATATTTAAAATCTCGTCCCAGTGAAATCTTATACTCACTTCCTCCAACCGGATCAACATTGAAGATATAACTTCCCTTTCCTGCTTCATTTCCAATATCCGACGCAAAGAAAACCCCCATTCCATTGGAAAGAGGCTCTTTTGAAGTTATTAAAATAGAACGTTGACCAGCTTCAAGAACTTCTCCAATGAACTGACCTCTATGGTTGGAGAAATCTCCTCCCACCAACTTTTGATGTTCAACTCCATCAAGCCATCCTGAGTAGAGACCTCTTGAAAATACTCTTTCCAAGGATGCCTTAGAAATCCCCTGAGCATATTGGGCTTCCTTCATCATTCTACTCTTGTACAACCTACCAACACTGGCCACATAGTGAGGACCTTTTAAACGCCCCTCAACTTTGAAGCTCTCTACTCCAATTTCTTGCAGTTTTTCAATATGCTCAAGCCCATAAAGGTCTTTAGGCGAAACGAGGTATTTTTCATCAAGAGATGTCAGCTTCTTACCATCTACAATTAAATCATAATCAAGACGACAACTTTGAGCACATTGACCGCGGTTTGCACTACGTCCACCAATACTCTCAGAGGTAAAGCATTGACCAGAGTAGGCCACACAAAGGGCTCCGTGAACAAAGACTTCAAGCTCTTTGTCCGTTCTCTCTCGGATTTTTTCAATTTCTGGTAGTGAAACCTCTCTTCCCAAAACAAAGCGTGAAAGGTTCAAATCTTCCAACGCTTTCATTGCGAGGTCATTGGTTACTGTCATCTGGGTAGAAGCGTGAACGACTTGCTCAGGGGCCATCTCTTTAATGAGCTTAACCAATCCTAGATCCTGAACAATAAAGGCATCAATTCCAAGAGGCAGAACTTCTTTTAGCAATTTTTGAGCACGTTCTAATTCCTTTTCAAAGATCAGAACATTAAAGGCCAAGTGAACATAAACCCCATAGAGATGACATAACTCAACCATTTCTTTTAATTCATCAAGTCCATGATCATGAGTTCTCCCACGAGCATTAAACCCTGGCATACCTATATAGACGGCATCGGCGCCATTATGAATAGCGGCCAGACACATATCGAGATCACCCACAGGTAAGAGGAGCTCTCCCCAATTATTTGGAATATTTTTTATCATGGGTTCAGGTAGCATCCATAGGGATAAATGCCAAGTGAAATTAGTTACTTAGGCAATTCCTACAGGGTAAGCCAATAAGAAAATTCAATAGGTTACTTCTTAAAAATTTCAAGATTGAGCTTTTTGGATTCCCCGATCCAAAATACATGTTCTGTGTGATCAAGGAGATCATCTCCCGTATTAGGATGACAAAATACTGTCAGCCCCTTGTGATTGAGAACAAGCCAATTAAAAGCTTCATTAAACTGACTACAAGAAACAAGAAGCTCAACACTCCACATGGGATGAGGGCCAACAAGTTTTTCATGAAAAGTAAGAGATGTTACTCCAAAAAGCTCCAACATCTGGGCCGCTATATCTTTGGCCACATTCAAGGTAGAGGATTCATAATAGAGATGAAAATGATAATCGTTAATGATTACTGACATGACGACAAAATGGCCTTTTTTCTGTCAGTTGTCATTGAATATATAACTACGTCTATATAAAATTAATCAAAAACAAGGATTCAAATGAAGGTCATAATTCTCACAGCTCTTTCTCTAATTTTAATTGGCTGTAGCTCAAGCCCAACATCTCTAATTGGACCAGATGGAACACCCCACTTCCTTATTCGCTGTGGGCATATTCAGCAGTGCTATATTGATGCAAGAAAAGCCTGTTCCGGAAACTATGAAATTATTAATACAACGACCAACACCGATGTATTTAATCGTCAAGGAACCATCACACAAGACCTTCTGGTCAAGTGTGAACATGATCCCTCAAACGAATGATCAAATTAAGCGTAGAGCTCTGGAGCTTTCTTCTTACGTGTAATTCTCTTGGCCTTTACTTGAGCTGCCTTAGGTTCTGATTTAGATGTAACCTCAACAACCTTTGGTTTTACTTCGGCTTTGGCCTTAATTAAAACTCTCAACTGCTCAACTTCTGCCTCAAGATCTTTAATTTTATCTTTACTTAAATCTAGCTCTCTTTCCATTTCAAAAAGAGATTGGTGAATCGCCTTAATGGACTCTTTATCGGGAAGATTGAGTTGCTTTAATCCAATATCTACAAATTTACCAAGATTTTTCTGCCACCACAGAGTAGAGTTCATTCCCATGGATGACCACTGAAGAAAAGAATCATCCTTAATCATACGATTAAGACTCTTTTCCGTTAGATCCATACTCGCGTCCCACATCTTCTTCTGTAACTTTAAAAACATAACTCACCTTTAGTTTTAATGGATAACTACTTCTTCAATTTTCTTTTCTGCCCACTTCGTTAAGTGGTCAGTTAATTTCTTTCTATGTTTATCACTAATGACACACCCGATGTGGCCACCACCTAAACTCACTTCCTCATAATTCTCACTAGAGATATGATTTTTTAGGTCACGTACACTTTCAGCGGGTACGATTGAGTCTCCCGCTGCCCAAAAGTTAAGAACCGGACAAGTGATATTTTCGAGATCTACTTTAAACTCTCCTAAAGTAAACTCGCCTTTTATTAATTTATTCTCGACATAGAAGTCCTTGATAAACCTTTCATAGGCACGCCCAGGAAAGGGGATCCCCTCATTTAACCATTTCTCAATGGCATAGTATTTCTTTATAAATTGATCGTCCCAAGACAGAGATAAGAGATGCTTTCTCTTTTTAAACTCTCCCATGGGATGAATCATTTTAAAGGACTTATCAAGAAATTCTTCTTTGATATTACCCCAAACATCAACCATCTGGGCCAAATCTACTTTTGATTGATTTGCCCATGTTCCGAGAACACCTTTAACTTTGAAATCTATAGGTGTCGTTAACAAAGCAAGTGACTCTATCTTAGAACTAAAAAGTGCAGTGTAAATGGTTGCGAATGTACCACCTACACATTGACCAAAGAGTTTTATTTTTTCTCGTCCAGAGTCTCTACATACTTCATCCACGGCCCAATTCATCCAACCCAAAATATGGTCTTCTAAATCTGCAAATTGATCCTGCTCACGTGGCATTCCCCAATCCAATAGGTACACTCTAATCCCCTTATCCAAGAGAGATTGAACAATTGAGCATCCATTATAAAGATCTAGAATATAGTAGCGATTAATTAAAGATGGAGTAAGAAGAACGGTTTCGCTCCCCTGTTTCACTCCAGGTTTAGGATGAAAGTACAAAAGCCGGCAGCGCCCTCGACTACCTATTATCCAATAGGGTGTGGGAGCAACTTCTTCATTGATCAGATTAGTAAAAAGACGGCAAAGATTTACGGTTCTTTTTACATTTCTCAGAACGTCCTCAGAAGCCTTTGCTACAACTTTTCCCGCGTTGGTTTTGTCTAGAGCACTTGCCATAATGCTTTATTACTTTGCTGCTTTAAGAGGAGCTTTTGTTTCAACAGCTT
>JBFHGF010000300.1:0-4379 GCA_041583335.1 Bacteriovoracaceae bacterium | reverse complement strand
TTTATGGCTTGTCGGTCGCGTCCACAACGCCATCAATCGCGGTGGGAAATATGTCTTCCCTGTGCGCGCTGAATTTGTCATGAAGAAGTGTGAGCGTATCCAAAGGGCCGCCTATCTTGGTATCGAAGATAGTGAGTTAGGAGAAAAGACCGTGGCCATCTGCGAGATCAGTTCCGAATACACTAAGGAGCGTGAAGCGGTACTAGCAGAAGTAAAAGAGCTTCTCGACTACAATGGTATTATCGTGGATCACTTGGTGGAAGTGGAGCATATCCCTATGGACCCACGCCACCACTCAAAAGTTGAGTACGGAAAATTACGCGATGAACTGCTTGCGAAGGCCCTTATTTAATGCAAAATTCTACTTTTAGAAGAGATTCCCTTGAGTTGATAAAGAAATTTAAGATTTTCTTATCTGAGCGCTTTGGTCTGGTCGGCGCTCCGGTGATGATATCCCTCTTTGTGCTCTCTCATCTTGGCATTGTCTACCAACACCAACAATTAGCACCAAAGCTTCATTTGATCATCAGCGTCTTCATCGGCGTTATCCTCTTCTTTGTAAAGCTACGCTTCTATGACGAAATCAAAGATTATGAACTTGATGTGGTGATCAATCCCACTAGGCCGCTTCCACGCGGACTGCTCAGCATTGATCAAATCAAAAGTGCTATTGTTAAAGTCATTATCGTTGAATTACTCCTCTTTTATGGCGTGAATTTCACGGGCTTTTTGGCCATGAGCTTCACCATTGGTTACAGTCTTTTGATGTATAAGGAATTCTTTATTGGATCTTATATTAGACCGCATCTCACCACCTATGCCACTTCTCATACGGTAGTCACCCTCTTTCTCTCCCTTTCTATTTTCAGTGCTTTCAGTAATGAACACTTTTGGAACTTGGATTCTGATTACTACTTTTTTTCCCTAACCAGTTGGCTCATTTTCAATATTTTTGAATTGGGACGAAAAGTCTTTCAGCCTAGCGAAGAACGTGAAGGGGTAGAGAGTTATTCCCAAGTCTGGGGCAGATGGGGTGCCGTTGCCTTGGTCCTTGCCCATGCGGCCTTGGTCTATTACTTTTCAAATAAGCTTGCGGTTTTTCAATTTGAAAACCCCTATGGCCCGCTCATAATCCCGGTGGCCATTCTCATCATCGCTTCCATCCTCTATCTTTTTACAAAGAAAAAAGTTTTTGGGCAGCTCTATCGTCAAATCAGCTCCGTCTATATTTTATTAAGCTATATTATCTATCTCTCCATTTTGGGTTATAGAATTTTCCCCATATTTTAATAGGTAAAAATCATGTTTCTCATTTCAAAATCTTCTACTGAAAACTACGTAAAGAATAAGGCCGGCGGCAAAGGGGCCAACCTCTATCGCATGGCCAAGAGTGGTCTGAATGTACCAGAATTTGTGGTCCTTCCCCCCGATGCCTTTAGCGCCTACAAAGAGGCCAATGGTATTGAAGATAAAATCATTGAGATTCTCGAATCAGAGAGAAACTTCCATGATATGGCCGCTGATATTGAAAAGATCATTCTTCAGGCCAGTTGGGACCAGTGTCCCGAGCTTGTTGATTTTATCAAACAGGCCTACGCACAAATAAATTCCCAATGTATCTCTGTGCGCTCCAGTGCCCTAGATGAAGATGGCGATGGCCACAGTTTTGCGGGCCAACTCTCCTCTTATCTCTTTATCGAGAGTTTTGAAGATACATTGGAGTCCATTCGTAAATGCTGGGCCTCAGGCTTTACGGAGAGATCCCTAGTCTATCGCCACCAAAATAATCTGGAGCGTTTTGACATTAGTGTCGCCGTCGTTCTTCAGCATATGATCTTTGCCGATACCGCCGGGGTTCTCTTTAGTGCTGATCCTATCTCAAAGAATCCAGAACATGTCATTATCAATGCCGTCTTTGGTGTAGGAGAAGGTCTGGTAAGTGGTCACTTGGAAGGAGATAACTACAAGGTCAATAAAGCGGATGCCCAGGTCATTGAAAGTGAAATCAACGAGCAAGTGGAGATCTTCACCCGTGATCCCGAAAACGCTGGATTAAAAGTTCTTCCTTTTGATCAACAAAAGGGAAAAGAGAGCACCCTCTCGCCCGCCCAAATCTTAGAACTCACCCAAATGGCCAAACGTTTGGAAGATATTTACCAAAGCCCCCAAGATATCGAATGGGCCTATAAAGACGGAACGCTCTATTTATTGCAAACCCGTCCCATCACCACAGAAGTCTACAATGCCAAAGGAACCCTCTTCATCTGGGATAATTCCAATATTGTCGAGAGCTATGGAGGCCTTACCCTGCCTCTAACCTTTGGTTTTGCCAGCTACGTCTACCATCAAGTCTACGTACAATTTTGTGAAATCCTCATGGTGCCGGCCCAACAGATTCGCCGCATGGATTACTTCCTAAAAAATATGCTCGGTCTCTTCTACGGACGTGTCTACTACAACCTCCTCAACTGGTATAAGCTCACCAATATCCTCCCCGGTTATAAATTCAACCGTAAATTCATGGAAACCATGATGGGAACCAATGAATCTCTCGGTGATGAAATTGCTGAGCGCATTCGTCCACCAGAATATCAAAGTACTTTCGGTGCCCGTATCAAGAAAGTGATCACAGGCCTTAAATTCTTCTATTTCCACCTCAATATTCAAAATATTGTGGATGAATACCTTAGAGTATTTAATCAGTTCTATAATCAGTATCGCAAAATGGATTTCACATCCATGAGAAGTGACGAGATCTACGACCACTACCGCCAATTAGAACGCGACCTATTGTGGAAGTGGCACGCTCCCATCATTAACGACTTCCTCTGCATGGTTCACTTTGGAATCTATAAAACCCTCGGTGGAAAATGGCTTTCTCACCTAGGGGAGAACTTCTTCAATGATCTTTTGGCCGGAAATGGAAACCTTGAAAGTGCCGAGCCCACAAAGCAGCTTATCCTCTTGGCCGGTAAATGTTCAAAGGATCCCAAGATTAAAGAACTTGTTCAGAAAACTCCTAAAGAGGATCTGATGGAGGCCCTGGCCCAGAGTCCCTATCAAGAGATTTATAATGATGTCCTCACCTATATCGACAAATACGGCTTTCGTTGTATGAGTGAGATGAAACTTGAACAAGTGGATCTTCACCAAGACCCTACTCAACTCTTTGTCTTTCTTAAGAACCTCTTAAATGCCGGTCAAACGGACCTTCACGAATATGAAAAACGCGAAAAAATGATTCGTGAAAATGCTGAAAAAGAACTTGATCAATCCCTAGGTGGCCTAAAGAGTATCCTCTTCAAGTGGTCTCTTAAGCATACTCGAAAAGCGGTTATGAATCGTGAGAACACACGTTTTTGTCGTACCCGTGTTTATGGAGTAGTCAGGCTAATGTACTACACCATTGGAGACAAGCTTGCGACCCAAGGCCAAATCGATACGGCACGTGACATCTTCTATCTAAGCCTAGAAGAATTTGAAGGGCTCTTTGAGGCGACCAACACTGTGATGGATCTACGTGCTCTCATCAACGTGAGAAAAGCCGAATACGCCAAATACGAAGAAGGAGAGACCCCCGACGCCCGCTTCATCACCCGAGGCATTGTCTACTACCGCAACAACCACTTTCCACCACCGGTAGAAATTGATGAATCGGACTTGGCCGAAAATCAACTCAAAGGACTTGGCTGCTCGCCAGGGGTTATCGAAGGTGAAGTCAAAGTGATTATGGGCCCAGAAGACGATATGGAACTCAACGATCAAATCCTCGTCACCTACAGAACCGACCCCGGATGGATTCCCCTCTACCCATCGGCCAAAGGACTCTTGGTAGAACGTGGCGGCCTCTTATCTCACTCGGCCGTAGTAGCACGCGAGATGGGTCTGCCCACCATCGTCTCCATCAAGAACCTAACCAAACGCCTCAAAACCGGCGATCGCATCCGCTTTGACGGCGAAACTGGTCTTATCGAAATTCTTTAGTTAAAAGGACAAAGGGGCCATGCCCCTTTGTCCTATAATATGAAAAAAGTTGTACATAGGTAAGAGCTTTAAACTTATCTCTTTTGTTACCTTATGGACCAACCCTAAAAGTGGTTAATTAGCTGACATCTTATCTTTTTGCTTGATTTTCTTTATTTGAGATAGATTAGAGCGGCTCTCATTTCTCTTCTTCATATAGAAGTCAATTGTTGCCTTATTAAAATATGGTATATGCTCTGTTTCTATTCTACTAAACGAACCAGCAAGCACCTTTCTGCTTAAAGCAGCCGATTCCGTAAAAAAAGGAAAGTCTTTAACTAGAGGTAATACTCGATTTTCATTTTCAAAGACAAACAAAGTTCCAGAGTAAGCAACCTCGTCAGAAACTGCATATA
>JBFHGF010000299.1:0-4388 GCA_041583335.1 Bacteriovoracaceae bacterium | reverse complement strand
GTTGCTTTAAACTGAATTGGAGTCGGTTCTTCATAGATGACTTAATGTATTACTTGTGACGAGGCTTGGCAAAGGGATAAAGCTTTACAGAACACTAAGAAACTACGGCCAAACAAGAAATACTTTAATTCCTCCGGTCGCCCCTTTCCATGGCCGCTCTTCACTTCAATCCCAGTATTTTTAAGCATAAAAAAAGCCAGTTCATAGTACTGGCTTAACGAAAGATAATTTATGGTGCGGCCGACTGGGATTGAACCAGTGACCCCCTGCGTGTCGGGCAGGTGCTCTCCCACTGAGCTACGGCCGCATTTGTAGAAAGTTTACGAAAAACACTCTGTGATAGTCAACTGTTATGATTAACGCGCAATCACATTAGGATTAAGCCTCGGCCCTAAAAGAAAAAGCCCAGTCCTCCCACCAGTTCCGTATTCGTGGTTTCATTGCCCACTGAAGTCTGCTTCACAAAGACATAGTCGATGAGGCGATCTTTGCGCTCTTCAAAATAATAACCTCCACCAAAACTCACCGCTGAAAAAGAACCCCCAACAGAAGAGCCCCAGCTCTGGATGCCATAACCCGCACTGACAAAAAGTCCTCCGTCAAGGATACGCCATTCTACCTGAGCGCCAACTTCAAAAATATTAAAGCTCTCCGCTTCTGCGCCGGCCTCAACAGTTGCACTATAAGGGTGCCAAGTCAGGTTCCCTTTAATATACCAATTATTATTGAGCTTCCACAGAGGACTCCACATGATTCCAAAAGTAGTCACCGAATTTTCTTCACTGTCACCAATGGAAAACATCCCCGCACCAAAAGAGAGAAGTCGCCACTTGCTCTCCTTTTGAGATGCTGTTGCATCAGGCGGGTCAGCTATCGCTCCCTCTTCCTTTTCAGACTCCATTTGAGTCAGCTCTTTATCCTCACCAAATACACCGGACTCCTCACTCTTGTTTTCAAGCTCTTGCTCATCGGCCGCCAGCTCTTCAGCTTCCAGTTGCTCCAAGCTCTTCATCCGACCTCTGGCCATGGTGGGGTCCGTCTTATTCTTTTGAGTTGCAACATCGAGTTCCTGCTCCAACTGCGCAAACTCATCCATTTCTGTCATTTCATTCTTTAGGCGATTGGCCCGCAACCTAATTTGATTATTTAATATGGCCTCTTCTTTTTCCTTGCGCTCTCTTTTGGCCTTTTGAAAAGCAAGAAGCTTCTCCCTCTTCTTGCGCTCTACCTCTTTGGCCAATTTATATCGGTCTATATTTTGGAAAGGGCGGCGAGAAATAACCATTGAGAATTTCTTCTTAGGCATATTAAGCTTATTAATTTCACTAATCAGACGAGCACTTTGCGACTTACGAGAAAAACCACGCTTAATCATGGAACACTCAAACTGAGCTTCACACTTGGCCTCTCCGCCCCCAACACGCTCACACTTCCAAACAGAGCTGGGCGTTGGAATAGTGAAGCCACGACAAAAATCAGTACTACGAACAAGTTTTAATTCGGCCCTCTTTTGAAAGCTTTCCACATAATTGAAATTGCCTGTAAGGGAGACTTTAAATGTCTTATCAGAAGCTTTCCCAAAAACGACGCTAGTCATTAAAAGGGAAAGTATTAAAATCTGAATCTTTCCGTGATTCATAGGTATAAGTTCCTGTACTTCCTATTACTTAAGTTTATTCGCAACCTAGACATTATAGCATAAAGAATTCAGTTACGAGCCCCTTGATGATGACAGACCTTGTTAAAACTGTTAGCTTCCCCTATCCCTACTCAATGAAAAGGATTCACTTGTGAAGACATACAATAATATTGAAATTGATTCCCAGGTTGAAGAAGTGATTAGCAGCTTTAGCCTTCCAGAAAACCTTGGTTTTGGAACCCTTATGTCCCCGATCATGATCGAGATGGACTATGCTGATGGAAAATGGGGAGCGATGAAGCTAGTGCCCTATCATCCCTTAACCCTTGATCCAACAGCAAAAGTTCTCCACTACGGACAGGAAATTTTTGAAGGGTTAAAAGCCTATAAGGCCGATGGTAATGGTCCCTTTCTTTTTAGACCCACTGAAAATATTAAACGCTTCAACCTATCTGCCGCCAGAATGGCCATGCCCGCTGTGGATGAGGCCACGGTTCTAGAAGGCATTAAGGCCATCGTTGATTACTCTAAAGATTTTATCCCTACTCTAAGCGAGGCCAGCCTCTATGTGCGCCCGTTTATGATTGCTACAGATATCCATTTGGGAATGAAGCCCAGTGAAACTTTCAAATTTATGATTGTGGCCTCTCCCTCCCAGTCCTACTTCAACTCCAGCTCAGTGAGAGTTTGGGTTGAGACAGATAAGATTCGTGCCGCTGAGGGTGGCATTGGTGCCGCCAAAACAGGTGGAAATTATGCGGCCAGTTTATTGGCCATGATCGCTGCAAAAGACAAAGGCTACGACCAAGTGCTATGGCTAGACGCCAAATACAAACAATACGTAGAAGAAATGAGCGGAATGAATTTCTTTGCCGTTTATGGAAATAAACTAAAAACTCCTCAACTCACCCAAACCATTCTCCATGGAGTAACTCGTAACTCTGTGATCGAACTTGCTCGCCACAAAGGGTACGAAGTTGAAGAGATTCTCCTTGATCACCAAGAGCTCCTGGCCGATATCAAATCGGGAAAATGTACAGAGTGCTTTGCTTGTGGAACCGCTGTGATCATTACCCCCATTAAGAGCTTGGCCACCGAAATAGAGGAAGTTGCTCTAAAAAATGAAATCGGGGCAGTTACGACAGAGCTAAGAAAGTCACTTCTCGACATCCAAGAAGGAAGAGCTGAAGATCCTTTCGAATGGAGAATTACCGTATAAAACTAAAAAAAAGGCCGGAACAATATCCAGCCTTTTTTATTCTTAAATTTCTTTGTCAATTAGTGACCTGCACCACCAAAGCTAGCAAGTACCTGAAGACAGATCATCGCAACAATCGTGGGTCCAATGGCACCAGCAAGAATTCCCAAAGGTGAAATCCCTTTTTCGCCAAAAGTTCCCTTTAAGATCCCAAAACCAGCAGGGTTTGGTGCGTTTGCAATAACGGTCAAACCACCCCCGGCAACCGCTCCGGCAACGAGGTTATATTTTGCAGAGTCAGATAACTCTACTAGTGAACCAAGGTATGTTAGTGCTGCATTATCGGTAATCGCCGTTAGACCAGTAGCTCCGAAGAAAAGCGGTAGGTCAGGCATTTTCGTTAAAATTGGTTGAAGCCACCAAGCTTGCACTCCACCAAGAGTGACAAGACCACCAAGAAAGAATCCCACAAGAAGTGATTCTTTCAATTTGATTTGATCTTGGTATTCGTTGGTAACTGTAGTGAACCCTAAAAAGAAGAGGAAGAGCGCCATGAAGAAAACCATATGGTGGGCGGTATAAACAACTAAGGCCAAGAAGATAATATGAATGAGAGTCATCCACCAAGTAGGTACCATGAAGTTATCATGCTTTTCTTTCACTTCTAACTTTCCTTCTAACTCTTTCTTAAACATGAAGGCCACAATAACCGTTGAGATGATGATGGCAACAACAGCTTTGTAACCGAAGTTAGAGATCATATGCATAAGTCCCCAGTGCCACTTACCAGCAACCATAAGAACGGGAGGTGCCGCAAAGTGTGAAAGCGTTCCCCCAATGGAGACGTTTACAAAGAGAAGACCAAGAGTGGCGTATTTAAATTTTGTACTCATTTCTCCAGAGTAGAAATAATCCAGAAGAATCAAGGCCGTTACCGTCATCGCGGCCGGCTCAGTAATGAAAGATCCAAGAATGGGTCCGAAAACGAGGGCCGCCACATAGAATGCCATCTTCCCTGGAAGAGGAATGAGTTTGGCGACGATCATAATTAATTTTTCGGCCAACATAATAATGGGTCGAGTACCGGCCATACACATGATCACAAATACAAAAGCAGGTTCTGTATAGTTGAGAGACTCAAGATAGTGCAGAGCTCCTCCCACTACATGGTGGTTCTCATCATAATGAGCAAAACCCTCAATTACCGTTCTAAAGGTAATAAAAATAGCGGCCCAAATACCAAAGACCGCTTCAACTTCACCTAAGAAGTGAAAGAGGTTCTCCCCCATCGATCCTTCCGGATAGTGGTGGGCTATTTTCTGAAATTTTGAAACTAAGAATGTGTGGGTGATGGCCAATGCAAAAAGTATGGTCCCCACCAGTTGAATAGTAGTTGGATTCATGAGTTCTCCTCTTCCGTAAGATAAACCTTCAAAGATATTCGATTAACTGGGTATCCCATAAATAATATCAGCAAGATACAATTCGCACAAAACTAATTTCGCCATACCACATTCGGCCCACGGCCTGTAGAGCTTCCCATTTTTTTAT
>JBFHGF010000298.1:0-4427 GCA_041583335.1 Bacteriovoracaceae bacterium | reverse complement strand
GAGTGGATATACTTGATAAAGAAGTAGTAGCAGGCAAAGGCCCCAATAATGACGGCGTACCAGTAATTGAGTAGAAAATCCGAGATCCAAATACAAATTTGAGTGGTAATGGGCAGGGCCTTATCCATGGTTTCAAAAATTTTGGTGATTTTTGGAATAACTACGGTAAAAATAATCCCAAACATAATGGCCCCAATAATAACCATGATCACGGGATAGGTGATAGCGCCTTTGATTTGGTTTTTAAGCTTCGTTTGAGCTTCAGTGAAGTCGGCCAGACGTAAGAGAACAATTTCTAAGTTACCCGATTGTTCTCCGGCCTCCACCATATTCACATAAACATTATCAAAGACTTTAGGATAATCTCCAAACGCCTTGGCCAGGGATGTCCCTTCATTAACTTTTCCGCGTATTTCAGAGAGGATGACTTTGAGTTTAGGATGATCCGTTTGGTCCATTAAGGCACCAAGCGCCTCTACAATCTGAATTTTGGCCTTGGCCAAAGTGGCGAGCTGTCTAGTAAAGAGGGCTAGCTCTTCTACCTTGATGGAGCCTCCAAAACTAAAGGAGCTCTTATCTTTACTGGCACCAGACTTCTTCTCTTTGATGTCGATGAGCATAATTCCCATCGACTTAACTTTAGACTTGGCCTGATTGAGACCCTCGGAATTAATAGAAGCTTTTACTTCCTTTCCGGTTCTATCAAGTCCTTTATATTCAAAAATGGCCATAGTCTAGGTTACTCTGTTTAAAATGGTTTCTATTGAGGAGGAAGAAGTTCTTCTTCAACATCCATACTTTCATCGCCTTCGTCATTGATCACCCGAACAACTTCTTCAAGTGAGGTTTTGCCGTTGAATACCTTTAAGATGGCATCTTGGCGCAGGGTGATCATCCCTTGTTTCATTGCTGCCTTTTTTACGGTAGATGAATCGGCCTTCTCAAGGATAAGAGGGCGCAGCTCATCGGTCATAAGCATCAGCTCGGTCACAGCGGTACGCCCGGCATATCCTTTATAGTTACACTTGGGACAACCCACTGCCTTGAAGATCGTGGCATCGCTAGGGACGCGCTGGATTCCTAAAATTTTCATTTCATGATCCGCAAGCTCATGGGGCTCTTTACAATTTTCACAAAGGGTTTGGATAAGCCTTTGGGCCAAAACACCAGAGAGGGAAGAGGCAATCAAGAAAGGTTGAACTCCCATATCAATCAAACGGTTGGGAGCAGAAGCAGCGTCGTTGGTGTGGATCGTACTGAGCACAAAGTGACCGGTCAAAGAAGCTTCAATGGCCATTTGCGCTGTTTCCAAGTCCCTGGTTTCCCCCACCATGATGATATCCGGGTCCTGACGAACAATGGAGCGCAGGGCACGGGCAAAGGAGAGGTCAATCTTATGGTTTACTTGAATTTGAGAAACCCCATCAATTTCATATTCCACCGGGTCTTCTACCGTGATGATCATTTTGTCGGGACTATTAATTCTTCCCAAAATGGCAAAGAGGGTAGTGGTCTTACCAGAACCGGTTGGACCACAAACATAGAGCACGCCGTGCTTGCGTTGGGAGAGTTCGGCCAAGTCTTGAAGAACCTTTCCGTGAAAACCTTGGTCTTCAAGCTGAGGGGCCTTTGATGTTTTTTGCAGAACCCTCATAACAATACGTTCCCCATTTTGAATAGGAACTGTAGAGAGACGAATATCGACATCTTTACCGGCAATTTTTATTTTAATACGTCCATCTTGGGGGAGACGTTTCTCTGCGATATCGAGCTTGGCCATAACTTTAATTCTGGCCGACACTGCGGAGTGGGTTTTCAAAGGTTGGCGCAGGATTTCATTCATCACCCCGTTGACACGGAAGCGATAGATTGTCTCTTTCTCATAGGGCTCGATATGAATATCGGAAGCGTTCTCTTTTACCGATCTAAAGATAATGGAGTTCACAAAGCGAATGACCGGAGCTTCATCGGCACCGGCATCGAGAATATCCATAGGTCCATCGAGATCTAAGGATTCATCAAATTCATCTTCAAGCGTGTTCACCAAATTGCGATCGGCCTTTTCATAAACACGGTTAATCGCATCTTGAATTTTGAGAGAAGGGGCCACCATAATGATGACTTCTTTTTTAAACATCTCTCTAACATCGTTAATGGTATCGAAGTTGAAGGGGTCAGCAACCACAATACTCACCGAGTAATCGGTCTCTAGAATGGGGAGAATTTCATTGTGTTTTGCATAGTTGATGGGGATATCAATGGTGAGGTTAGGGTCAATATCTTGCACTTTGATATCATTGATATAGGGAATATTAACCTGATGGCAGATAACCTTAATGATGTCGTGGGGGTGGATGTAGTTCTTCTTGAGAAGAATTTCACCAATAAGCATTCCCGACTCCTCTTGAATCTTAAGAGCGTCATCGAGCTGTTCTTTAGATAGGGAAGTGTGCTCTAGCAAGAGCTCGCCCATCCTTTCTTTTTGGCCCTCAACTTGGGCCATCATTTGTTCGGTTAGCTTCACAGGTCTATCCTATTTCTCAGCATCAACTTTCTGAGTTGCACTTTGCTGAACTTTTAATTCTTGGGCAATTTCTTTATAGTTGGGAACTGACGCCATATCGTCTGGATCAGGTCTCCCGCCAATACCTTCATCATCTTTATTGATATCATCATAGTTACGATTATCTTTATAAAGAGGTCCGGTTTCTTGTTTCTTAACTTTTTCGTAAATCCCTTTAACTGTTGTTCCAAAGGGGTCTTCCTCGCCAATTGCATTTTTCAGGTGGTGGCTTCTACGATTGAGGAGATCTTTTACGTTGGCCGCATTATCTGCTTGGTAATTGGCCAGAATTCTTGGAGTCATAAAGAAGAGAAGGTTGGTTTTAACCACTGACTTCTCGGTACTCTTAAAAAGCCAGCCAAGTACAGGAATGTCTCCAAGCAAAGGGACTTTAGAAGTGGAGTAGTTATCTTTATCTCGCATCAAACCACCCATTGCTACCGTGTCGCGGTCTCTTACTACAACAGTTGTATTGATCGATCTTGTGGTTGTCCCCACCCCTTGGTTTCCAGAGCTTTGAGCACTTCCAGAGAAGTCGTCGATCTGCTGGTCAATTTTTAGTTTAATAAAGCGTGAAACTTTATTAATTTGAGGAGTAATTTTAAGGGTCAGTGCAACTTTTTGATTGGTTACAGAGGTTTGAGTTCCCGTGGCCGTAGAGAGGCTATTGGTAATGGGCACTGTTTCCCCTACTTCAAACACAGACTCTGTATTATCGAGGGCCAGGACCTGAGGTGTGGCCAGTACGTTATTGTTGGTATTTGATGCTATGGCCTTAATCAGGGCATTAATGGAGTTAACTTCAATGGTAGAGCCATTTGCAGTAAGCTCAACTTTATTACCCAGACCGACGCCGGCAAAGAGACCACCAAGGGAAGTAAATGAGTTGGTAATTAAGCTGGTAAAGTCCCCAGTGGGACCTGAAGTAATCTTTTGAGCGGCACCACTTCCAGAAGCGGTAACAATGGAAATTCCAAGAGAGCGTGAATTATTCACATTGGTTTCCATGATGAGTCCCTCTACATAAACTTGGTCGCGGGGAACATCAAGTTTGGAGATCACTTCTTTAAGAGTTAAGTAATCGGTAGGGGAGGCGGTTACCACGAGGGCATTATTATCTTTATCGGCCGTAATCTTTACGTCGTCGGAGAAGAGCTTGCTGCCGGAATCTTGATTGGCACTTAGTCGGCTCCTCAATCGCGATGCTCGACCAGATGAAGAATTGGATTGGGCACCCGATACTAGAGAAGAGAGGGTTTTTGCCAATTCTTCCGCATCACCATGATTGATATAATAAACGTGGATTCTGCCGCCACCTTGACTTACTTGAGTGACATCAAGCTTGTTGATGAGTTCACGCAATTGCTTGGCCCCTTGGGCGTTGGCCATGGCGATAATGGAGTTGGTTCTCGGCTCCGCTATGATTTTAGAGATGGACTCTGCATTATTGGTTTTTGGACTTTTAAATTTAGAGCCTGCTGAAGAGCCTTGTCCTTTGAGAATTTGATCGAGAAGTTTTGCAATCTCAGCGGCTGAAGAGTTCTTCACTGGAATAATCTGAAGAGTTTCTTCATAACCGGGAACATCGATAAACTTAATTAAGCGCACCAAACGGTTAATATTCGAACCGGTGTCCTGAACAATAATGGTATTGGTTTGCTTAATGTCGATAATACGACCAAAGCGGGTCATAAAGGGACGAAAAGAGCGGGTTACTTCTGTTGAATCAATATTCTTAAGAGGAAGAATCCTCATCACATAATTATCAGTGTCGGGAGTGTAGTTTCCCGTATAGATTTTGGTTGGGGTATATCGAATATCTCTAGTAGAGACAATCTTATAAAACTTTCCGCTGGGCACGAGG
>JBFHGF010000297.1:0-4434 GCA_041583335.1 Bacteriovoracaceae bacterium | reverse complement strand
TCGTGGCCCATCTCACAAAAGAGGCCAGCCCCCTTAAGAAAATTACCATTATCCCTCGTGGACGCGCTCTTGGTTTTACCGAGCAACTCTACACTGAAGACATGATCAACCAAAGTAAGGGCTTTCTGCTCGGACAAATTGATGTACTCCTCGGCGGGAGAACGGCCGAAGAAATTATTATAGGAGAAATCACGACAGGCGCCCAAGATGATTTAAAAAGGGCTACAAAACTATGCCGTAAGATGGTGGCCAATTGGGGCATGAGTGAACACTTTGGTCCCCTCTCTTTTGATATCGATGAAGAACATGCTTTTCTTGGACGCGAAATGGGCAAGCCCAAGAACTTCTCAGAAAAGACTGCCGAAAAAATTGACGAAGAAATCTTTAAGCTCCTGCGAGAAAGAAAGAACCATGTCTCCAACCTTTTGAAATCAAACCAGGCCATGCTAGAGAAGCTCTCAGAGAATCTTTTGGCCAAAGAAACTCTAGAGACAGCGGAAATCACAGATATTCTCGGTGTTAAATCAATAAGTTAAGACATACCCGCCTAAAAAACTCAACTTTATACCTCATATTCCGATACTTAGACTGAATTATAATCAAACTAGGTATCGGAAATGTTCATTATAAAAAAGAAGCTCCCCCTCATTGCTGTTATCTTTCTCAGCTTTAATGTCGCCACTCAGGCCCAGTGCTATTCCGTGCTCAAGAGCCTTTTTAAAAGAGATACAGGTCTGAAGAATAATGAGGCCATGAACTTCACTGAAAGAGTAACTCGCATTGAAGACTTCACCAATTTCCTACGTAAAGGAAAAGATAATCCAGATCCAGCACTCAATATTCGCATCGCTAAGAAAATTGAAAAAATGCATGAGTATATTTTCGCCGACAATTTCTCGGCCAATGAGCGTGAGTGGCGTACCTTCTTTCGAACGATGGAAGGAAAACTAATAGGCTATAAACGATACAAACAAATAAGAGACCTTTTAGAGGCCAACCCTCGTATCTCTAAAACTAAATTCATCAGTGAAGTTGAGGCGATGGGGTTTAATCGTGAATTCTCTGACTATATTGCTAGTCAGGTTAAAGAGTTCGATGATCTCTCTACTTTCAAGCTCAAACTTCAAGATGAAATCAATTCCACTCTTGTGGATATTGGTAACCAGTATCAACAGTATCGAATGGTTCGTGGTAGCCTCGAAGATCTTCTTGAAACTGGAGAATGTAATGATATATGTAAGAAGCAAGTCAATCTCTTACTGAGTGGACTCGGAGCCAATTCGGAGAGAGAAAGTCTCGCCCACCCCATTTTCTTTAAAGATCAACAGCGCCCTTCCATTGATGAACTCAGAGAACTTCTCTACCAAGAACCACTCTTTGTTCTTACTAAGGCCAAGCGTGAAAGGAATGCTGAATTAAAATCCTTTCTCTTAAGTTATTTAAATCAACCTGAATTCGTGGATATGATTCTGGGGAAAATCTATAAGTCTAATACCCTCGGAAAACAAAAAGCCGTTCAATTCTTTAAGCTTATCTACGATTCACAAGCGAGAAATGTCTACTTCCCTAAGCTCAATAAAATTATCTTCAGTAAAGGTGATGCCAAAACCAATACTGAAATTCTAAAAGGTGTTAACTCTACCGTTGATCAAGATGAACTGCTGGTAACCTTTGCCCGTCGTATCGATACCTTGGCCCAAGAAAAGTGGAAGGCCATTAAGAAATATGCCGAAGAATTTGAAAAAGAATTCTTTGAAAAACTAACCGCCGCTGAACAAAAGGCCAAGGCCCGTGGAGAACTCAGTCCTACCCGCGATAGAACTTTAATCACGAAGCTTGCTATTTTTGGGGCCGCCGGAATAGGAACCTACTCTTATTTCTACTTTGATTCCGAACCAACAAGTATTGAGATTGCTATTGAAGATAATGAAGTACCCATTCCTGGAAATCAGGGCAGCAGTAATAGCGTTGATCTTGGTGAAGTTGAGCCCACCGAACGTGGAGTTGTACCTTACGGAGTCACCGTAAATGATGAAGATGAATATGAAGATGAAAAAGTTCTTCTCGATGGCCCAGAAGATGAAGTACTTGATGAAGTCACCGATGTAATGCTCGATTCACAAGGATACCGTGACCCCTCATCCGTAAAAGATTCCCAAAAAGGAAATCTCTTTTCGGCCCTCTGGTGCACTCTCTTTAGCTGTGATGGTGACTAAATGTTTTATATCATTGTTGACGGTATCGTCTCAGAGATTCAAATGTCCTACCTTTCCTTCTCAGGAGGAAAAAGATTAGAGCGAACTCTTGTTAGCGGGGAAAATAAAAACTCTACAGAAGAAAAAGTGATCCCTACTCTCTTCGCCATTGAGGCCATGAGTAAGAATGTTATTACCCAAGGCCATGAAGTATCTGTTGCCGATGCCTTGAATATATTTAAAGAGAAAAATATACATCATCTCATTCTCACCAAGGGAATTAGCGTCGTTGGTTTAGTAAGTGATCGAGATCTCCTTTGGGTTGAAAAAATCCACCTTTCAGAACACGCCATGGCCAAACAATTTATGGCCAAAACAATTCTATGTTGCCATGAGGAGACTCCCCTCAATCAAATTGCCCAAGTCATGGTTAAAGAATCCATTTCAGCTCTTCCCGTCATTGATGACCACCACCAATTATCTGGTATCATCACCCACCACGACCTCCTAAAAGAGCTCTTTTAAATTTAATTAATTTAATAAAATGAAACCATCTTACTTTCCCTTACAAGTAGTCATGAATTGTTAGAGTTCTTTTTATCGATTGAATGGCCAAAGCAGAATAATCAATGAAAAATACCCTATGAAAAATTTGGGTCTTTTTAAGAAATTTACAACAACACTATCCTTCTCTTTTTTGGTCGCTCTTGCAGCTACTTCGGCCTCTCTTGCTAATCACGATATTGCAGAGGAAGGCGCCGTAGTTCTCGACCCTCAAGGAAAACTCTTTCACCAGGTTCGCCAACACCCCGACCTCATCATCGACCATAGAACTCATCAGAGTTTTGAAGTTTATGGGCCAGTGGGAACAAAGACTTGGCTAAAAAGCTTGGGAGCAAAAGTGACTTCACTAGAGGAAGACACAAGTGAGAGTAAAGCTTGGGGCTCAGGAAGCTACCCAAGTCCTGAAGAAATTGAAAAACAGGTCAAAGACATCGTAGCAGAGTATAAAGATATTATGACCCTCTCCTCTATCGGACAAAGTGGTCAAGGTAGAGAATTGTGGGTGGTAAAGCTCTCTGATAACCCCAATCAAGATGAATTAGAACCAGAAGTTAAGTACATCGCCAATATGCATGGAAATGAAATCGTTGGCCGTGAACTTATGGTTAGGCTTCTTAAAGACCTAGGCCAGAAGTATCGCAGTGGAGATGCTGCAACCGTATCTCTAGTGGATAACACTGAAATCTTCATTATGCCCTCTATGAATCCAGATGGAGCGGCTTCCAAAAGAAGGGCCAATGATAGCTGGAAAGATCTCAACCGAAACTTTCCCGACTTTTCTACTCGCGACAATCAGAATGACTCAGCAGGCAGAGAGACAGAAACCAAGGTCGTCATGCAATGGCAAGACGATCATAACTTTGCCCTTAGTGCGAACTTTCACGGGGGAACAAAAGTTGTAAATTACCCATGGGATACGACTGCTGATAAGGCTCCCCTAACCGAGCTAATTAAAACCATTTCCAATGAGTATGCCTCCCAAGTACCAGGCTTCTATGACTCCAGTGAATTCGATGGGGGTATCGTCAATGGTAATTCTTGGTATGAAGTTGATGGTGGAATGCAAGATTGGTCGTATTACTACTATAACGACCTTCAGGTAACCATTGAACTCTCTCATAGCAAGTGGCCTAGTTACCGTGATATCGACCAGTACTACCAAGACAACCAAACGGCCCTTATTCAATTCCTCTCCCGTATTCACCAAGGGTATGGAGTGAAGTTTGCTGAATACGAAAGCCCAAAGTCAATTCAGATTACTCAACTTCTCCCCAATACAAAGAAAGTGATTGGAACCTTTGATATTCGCCACCACGAATTTTACAAAGTTCTCCCTCTAGGAAATTTTGAGTTTGAAATCACTTATCAAGATGGTTCCACTTTGAAGAAAGAAGTTAATGTGAACTTTGCTCAAGGTAACTACAAACCAAACTACCTCACTTTATAGACTCGCATAATAACAGAGAAAAAGTGGGCCCACTGCTGCTGAGTCAACAGCACAAAGCGTGGGTCTTCTTCATAGTCGTTTAGCCGCTCTCCAAGAATATGCCCTTGATCAAGATCGTTCAACAACTCTTGAAAGAGAGGCTCGAGGTAGGCCAACTTTACCTGAAAATTTTCTTTGTACAGAATAAAAACACCTGAACGCTCAATGGTCTCCCAAGTCAGTTCAATC
>JBFHGF010000296.1:0-4440 GCA_041583335.1 Bacteriovoracaceae bacterium | reverse complement strand
GACAACACTGAAGTTCACGGACTCTTCGTTCAGCTCCCTCTACCCAAACACTTACAACATATCGACGTAGGCCAACTGGTGCCCCCAGAAAAAGACGTTGATGGATTCCATGCCCAAAACCTTTACCAGATCCTAAAAGGGGATACCGGCGAGAAGGCACTGGTCTCCTGTACTCCGAAAGGTGTTATCACGATGCTTCAAGATGCTAAAGTCGACCTTAACGGAAAAAATGTTGTGATTATTGGGAGAAGCCTGATTGTTGGAAAGCCACTATCGATGCTCATGACAAATTACAACGCAACTGTGACACTATGCCACTCAAAAACCCAAAATCTTAAAGAAGTTTGCCAAAATGCAGATATTCTCGTCGCAGCAATTGGACGAGCGAAGTATGTTGATGCTAGCTTTATCAATCCGAATAAAAAACAAATCATTATCGATGTTGGAATTAATCACGATGAAAATGGAAAACTTTGTGGAGATGTTGATTTTGATGCCGTTGTTGATAAGTGTAATATGATCACTCCTGTACCTGGTGGGGTTGGTAAGATGACGATTCTTAGTTTAGGACAGAACCTTCTTCAAGCTGCTAAACAACAAGGCAATATTAAATAAGGAAAAAATTATGACTGATCTATTAAAAACAGGCCTTCATGCAGAGCACCTGGCACTCAATGCAAAAATGGCTCCTTTCGCTGGTTTTGACATGCCACTCCAATACTCTTCTGTTAAAGAAGAGATTATCGCCGTTAGAGAAAACGTCGGTGTATTTGATGTTAGCCATATGGGTGAATTCTTTGTTGAAGGAGAAGAGGCCGTAAAGTTTATTGATTATATGCTGACTAATGACTTTGCTGGCGCAGAAGTTGCTAAGGCCGTATATAGCCCACTCTGTAGAGAAAACGGAACTATCATTGATGACCTTATTGCCTACAAGCTAGAGAATAATAAAGTTCTTATCTGTGTAAATGCGGCCAATATTGAAAAAGATTACTCTTGGTTTGAGAAGCACGTAACAGATTTTAACTGTACTCTCTCCAATCATTCAAACAACTATCAGCTTCTCGCCCTTCAAGGTCCGAAAAGTGAGGCCATACTCAAAGAATGTGGCGTTTATCCTGAAGGTGACTTCGTTTATTATAGTGCTAAAGAGTTTCAATCACCACTTGGTACAGTTATTCTAGCAAGAACAGGTTATACGGGAGAGGATGGATTTGAAATTTTTGGAAACCTTGAACTTATTCAAGCACTCTGGAAGAAATTTATGGAATTAGGTGTTACTCCTTGCGGACTCGCTGCTCGCGATGTCCTCAGGCTTGAAGTGGCCTACCCTCTTTATGGCCACGAGCTCTCTGATGATTGGACGCCACTTGATGCTGCCCTTGCAT
The DNA here is from genome assembly GCA_041583335.1 of Bacteriovoracaceae bacterium. Classification (GTDB taxonomy): domain Bacteria; phylum Bdellovibrionota; class Bacteriovoracia; order Bacteriovoracales; family Bacteriovoracaceae. The sequence goes on along the minus strand of JBFHGF010000296.1, from coordinate 3,052 downwards.
GGACCGTAAAGAAAGACAAAGAAGTATTTATTGGTAAAGAGTTTCTCGAAGACTACAAACCTAAGTATAGATTAATTAAATTATCTCTCGAAAAAGGAATTCCTAGGGAGGGCTTTGAAGTTCTCGACAGCAACCATGAAATTATTGGTAAAATTACATCTGGGACTATGTCGGTAACACTTGGAAAGGGAGTAGGACTTGCCCTCATTGAGAAAGCTAAGTTTCCAAAAGATAAAGTATTCAAAATTCAAGTAAGAAAAAATATTATCGACGCCGAATTTCACACAAAGGCGTTTGTTTCAGGAGGACATAAGTAATGGCATCACAAATTCCAAACAACCTAAAGTACACAAAAGACCACGAGTGGGCCCTTATTGAGGGGGATGTTGTTACAGTTGGAATCACCGACTTCGCTCAATCACAACTTGGGGATGTTGTATTCGTAGAACTTCCCGAAGTAGGAACGGCACTTGGAAAGGGTGATAGCTTTGGTGTTGTTGAATCAATTAAATCTGTAAGTGATCTCTATTCCCCCGTAGCGGGTGAAGTTATTGAAAAAAATGATGACCTCGAAGCTTCTCCAGAAAATTGCAATGAATCACCTTACGAGAGTTGGATGATTAAGGTTAAGCTCACAGGACAAGAAGGTATCGATGAACTTCTTAGCCCAGAGGATTATGCTGGCGCCTGCGAAGAATAATTAAAATCCCTTTACACAGAGGACATTGGGCCATCCCCAACGGCCCAAAATCCTCTGTAATTTATACAAGTCAAGAATTTAAATTCAAAAAAAATCGATAGACTCACATAGCTTTATCTAATTATTTCTTTTAAATCTTCATTTTTCTTTAACTTACTAATATAGCTATTTCAGCACACTTCTTTTTTACCTAATCTCCGAAAATTTACTTTACGAACTAAATAAAAGGGCTGATACTCCACCATTATCAAAAAGCGAATTTAACTATAAGGTTAGTTTAGAGATGCTCCAAAACCAAGAACTCGTTCAACTTCTTAATACTGCAATCGTTAAAACGAAAGAAAAGAAAATCGATAGCTCTTATGAAGAAAGACTTTCTAGTACTTGTGACAACCCTGCAATCAATGCACTAGCGGTTGCTATTCAGCATCTATCTGAGTCTGAAAATATTAGTCGTGACCAAGCGGCGATGCAGATTGTTGAGACTGTTCGTGAGCTTGATTCTATTTGGTCTGACTACGTAATGATGGAAGGACTTAGCAAACTTAAAGATCTTCTTAAAAACTCTAATCTTCAATAGTTTCATCGTTAAGGTTAACTCTTAACAACGAATCCCCATTGAATTCTTGCATGGCCATTTTTAACCATACCTTTTGGCGGATTTGGAAATGGACCTGCGCGATTAAAACTTTCTATTGCTGCTTCATCTAATTCTCTCACACCACTTGAGCCTTTAACATTTACCCTAACAACTCTCCCGTTATGGTCGAGGGTTACCTCTAAAGAAGTGATTCGATTTTCGCTTGCAGGCATTCGACGTCCAGATCTCCAAAGGGCGGAAGCCTTCTTCTGAATAGAATTTCCCCAATACTGCTCTAGCCTCTGCTTAATTCGATGGTAAAAGCCATAGTATTTATATTCTACAGTATTTAATCTCGTCATATCTCCAAGAGGTACATCTTCAACAAAATCATTATTCGCCGATAAGCCTGAAGCCTTTGCCTTTCCATTTCTCAGCCCTAAAGAGGCCAACGAGGGAGCAGGCTTCTTTTGAACTGCTACCTTTTCGGGGTTTAGCTTTGAAGCGGCCAAATCTGTAAAAGAGACTTTCTTTTTAAAGCGTGATTTCTTTTCAAACTTCTTGCTGGCCACTTTCTTATTGTCTTTCTTTGCTTTTGTAGGCTTTGCGATTTTTTGGGGAACTTTTGACTTAACCGGGTTTTGGGACTTTACTCCATGTTTAGAGCCTTGACCTGCCTTCTTAAAGGACCCAACATTTCGTGCAGAAGTTTCCCTTAAAAATGTCTGAGTCGTTTTACCGAGGTATTTAGAGTTTTTGGCTCGCTCTTTTACCGTGGACTCTTCTGAGGTAACAATCTGCCTTGGTTTTGACTGCTTGCGAAGGATCACTCTCAGCTTCTGCTCTGTTCGGCGCTGTGCTTGAGATACGGTTCTCCTGTCTTCCTCATCAAGCCAAGATGTACCCAGAACAATAAGGTGAGCAAATAATGAGAGGAATAAGCTCAAAAAGATGAACCTCTTCGCTTTCTCAATATTTTTATCGTAACTTTTGCTCATTGGACTCCGCTTGCCATGTGTCTGTCATAGTCCTATCGACATTTGCAAAGCGGAGTTTAAGCGTTTTTCTGATTAATATTAGCCGACTTTATAACTCAGTTTATTGATTCATGTAATAATCATCCTCTTCGAGGATGGGGCCAGAGTTATCTTCTAATAAAGTATCCGTATTTTCTTCTACTTGGGCACCTGGTTCAGTACCTTCAACATAGGATTCAAGGAATGCCCCTTCTCTTCCTGCACCAATTGGTTTTCCAGTCTCTCTATCAATGTAAACATTAACAATTCCCATGGGCACTCTAAAGTCAGACTCACCATACTTCTTAACACCGGCCCTCATAAACTCTGTCCATGCAGGTAGCGCAGATTTTGCCCCGGTTTCTCCCCAACCAAGAGTTTGATTCTCATCAAAGCCAGTCCACACTCCGGTAACAAGGTTTTGACTAAACCCGAGGAACCAAGCATCAACGTAGTTATTGGTAGTACCAGTTTTTCCTCCAAGAAAAGTAGATACACTCTTGGCCCTTCTTCCAGTTCCGTGCAGAACAACTCCTCTCAATAGATTTGTCATTACGTAAGATAATCTTCGGTCATAAACCTGATCTTCACTTAGAGTAATTAGAAAAGGGTTTTGCTTTTCTTTTGAAGCTTCCTCCTCTTCTCCTTCAACACCTGGGGTATTCTCTGCAGCAACTAAATCCTCTGCTTTTTCTTCTTCCTTTGGAGCTTCGATTATAGGATTTTCGACAGGTGGTGTTTTTAAGTCTTCATAAT
>JBFHGF010000295.1:0-4448 GCA_041583335.1 Bacteriovoracaceae bacterium | reverse complement strand
CTTTTTCAAAGAGCTCTTTCAGATTGTTCACGTGATTCTTAAGAGAATAGTCATAATCTTGAGGTTTATCCGATAGACCACAGCCGATATGATCGGGAACAATCACGCGGTGGTTGTCTTTTAAGATCTTTACAATATTGCGATAAAAGAAAGACCAAGTGGGATTGCCGTGAATCATCATTACGGGTTTGGCGTCTTTTTCACCTTCGGCCACATAATTGAGGTTATGACCTGAAGTGAGTTTTAGTCCATGGGGAGCGAAGGGGTACTCCGCTTTTAATTCTTGAGGTATTTCAGTTGCAGTTATCATAATTAGAGTTCTCCCCATTCAAGGCCTAAGATAATGCTGGTAAGTCCTGAGCCAATTCCCATTAGCGCTACTTTATCTTGAGGTTTCATTAATTTCTCCTGCACCAATGAATAAAGGGTGACAGGAAGTGCACTGGAGCCGGTATTTCCTAAGAAAGGGTAAGTGCGGTGGGTATTGGTATGTTCTAGTCCTAAGGTTTTTAAAGTTAATTCTTCATGGGCCTTTCCCACTTGATGGGTGAGGGTCCAATCCACATCTTCTTCCCTCCAGCCTAAATTGGCCTTGGCCAGATTCCAATTAGTCGTCGCAAGAGCGACTCCTTTGTGCATAAGCTGTTCACTATCCGTTTCCATCATCAACTGGTTAGGGTTACCGTCTCCTTGGCATAAGATATTGGCCGAAGAGTCCGTTTGAACCACACCACCTAGGATTCGTGGTGCCTGGGGATGGAGGTCTCGATGAGAGAGCACCATAGCGGTAGCTGCACTACCAATGGTCAAGTTGGCAAAGTACTTCTTTATGGTTTTGCGGTTAATTTCACCGCTGTTATATTTGCTGATTAAAGTAGATATAGTCTCTTCCAGTAAGGGACCACCATTTTCACCACTGACCACCAAGGCGTAATCCATTTGCTTCCTCTCAATCATATGGGCGGCAACGACCATAGAGTTCACCATACCGAGACAGGCATTGGAGAGGTCAAAGATCATAGCATCAGGAGAGAGACCTAGTCCGGCGTGAACGACACTTGCAGTTGAGGGCTCGAGGAAGTCACGACACACCGAAGAGTGGATCAAAAGCTCGATCTTACTGCGCTCAAGGTGAGGGTAGCGCTCAAAGAGATTATTGGCCGCTTGGATCGACAAGCTGCTAGGCCTTGTTCCACGTGGCCACACTCGGCGCTCGCGAATTCCGGTCATCAGCTCTAATCTTCCCTCGGGAAGTTTAAGGCCTTCGTAAACTGGGGCCAATTGTTTTTCAATAGCACTGGAACTGAGGATGGTCTCAGGAAGGTAGGCTTCAATTCCAGCAAGGACTACATTTTCAAAATTCATAATTACCTTTAAGGGCTCCCCATCAATCCATAGAGATTGGCCATCGAGATGCCGGAGAGCATACTTCCAATAATACCAAGGAAGCCTTGGTCCGTTCCACAGACCACAAGTCCTTGGTATGGAGTTGAGCCATCACGAGATTTATCGGGGCTGCCATAAACACAACCACCAAAGTGACCAGTATATTTTTCTACGGTGGTTGGGGTGAAGATATCGCGAAAGGTAATATCTTCGGGGTTAAAGTGGGGTAGGTGGGCGTTCAGTATTTCAAGGGAAGCGTTGTGAACGCGCTCTTTCTCCATCATATATGTTTCTTTCGATTCTTGAAGTGCACCCTTCCAACGATCATAATTGGCCATCATGGTGATGCGCAAGACGCCTTCGTTATAATCATCAGCGAAGGCACCATCGTGGTTACCAGAGAAGTTAAAATTATTGGGAAAACAAATCACGGCACTATTTGGATCGGTAAAACCGTCGGGGCAACGGTACTGATACTCGGGGCGGTTATTATAAAAGATAATCGTATTATCTTGTCCATAATCGATAGGCTTCTTCTTGGTGATATAGATGGCCTCAGTAAAACTCATCTTTCCCGTGGCCGCCTTTAACTCACAAGTTTCTGAGGTGAGGGCCATGGTTTCCGGTAGTCCAGCGCTTGAGATCACAAGGGGAGTTTTCAAATGTTGGCCACGAGTTGTTTTCACACCTGTGACTTTTCCTTTTTCTGTGAGGATCTCTTCTACACCATTGCGATAGCACACTTCTACATTGGCCTCTTTCATTTTATGCAAAAGAACTTGGATGATGGTGCGCACTCCACCTTCTGGACGGCCAAAGCCTTCAAGATAAATGGATTTAAACATGATCACAAATTGTGAGTAGTCCATATCCATTTCCCACGCCGATCCATAAATCAGTAAGGGGCATAAGATCATCTCACGTAAGAGTGGGGTTTTAATATATTCGGCCAATTTCTCCTTAGCGGATGCATAGGGGTTATCTAGGGCCACTTCATTAAAATTTTGAATTTCTTCCAAAAGCTTTAAGAAGTTATCTTTTTCAGTTGGGAAATGTTTTTCAATCTCAGCAATGAAAAACTCAATATCGTTAGAAAAATGAAGTGTTGTCTCTGGAAAGCTAATTTGCGATTGAAACTGACTGGTCAGTTTAAAATCATCATAGGGAATACGCAGCTGCTTTAAAAGTTTCGTCAGAGGTTTTCTTCTCTCACCTTTAGCCGCAAAATTAGTAACAGCATGAAGACCCACATCAAAGGGCATCTTTGCACGGGAGTAATAAGAGTTAAGTCCTCCTGAGATAATATGTTTCTCGAGTAGGAGGACTTTCTTATCATACATCCCCAGACGTATGGCCGCGGCCATACCTGACATTCCGGCACCGATAATTATGGCATCATAATGGTCATCCTGAGGATCGAAGCTTCTTTCTACAGGGATCTGGGGTATGGTCATGCTAGTTAAATTTTGGAGTAAGGTAAGTTACACAGCTATCCATAGTCGCTAACTCTGGATAGTCAGCTTGAGGCACTTCGATTTGGTGGCGTTTCTTAAGCTCCATCACGATATCGAGGAAATCCATGCTGTCGAGGTCAAGTTGATCTCTTAGGGCCAAGCTATCATCAAGATTCGATAGATCTTCATCAAGGGCAACGTCAGCGATAATGTCGAGTACTTTTTGTCTTACTTCTGTTTGTTCCATGTCCACTCCTATAAAAATTGAACGTGTTTTACTTTTACTTCTAACTTGTATTCTAAGTTTAATTATATTTGGCAATGATGATGGCCGAGTTTATTCCGAGCATCCCAAAGCTATTATTTAAAATGGTTTTCACTTCCTTCTCAACCGGTGCTCCAATAACGAGTCCGTCAATGGCGCATTCGGGATCAAGGTTTTCAATATTGCGGCAGCCGTGAACTTTTCCATCTTCAAAAGAGGGCAGGTTTCCGGCCAGCTCAAGCGCTCCCGCTGCACCCATGCAGTGTCCGATATATCCTTTGGTAGCATTGATATGGGTATTGGCCACTGGCCCAAAGACTTCTCTCACGGCCGCACACTCTTGGATATCCCCTTGTCCGGTTCCCGTCGCATGCATATTTACAATATCGATTTCATCGGGACCAAGACCGGCCTTCTTCATCGCTTTATTCATGCACTCAATCTGGCGTGAAGAGTTGGGAAGAACAAAGTCAGTCGCATCAGAGTTCACGTGGTAACCAATGATTTCACCGTAAATTTTTGCGCCTCTTGCCTTGGCGTGCTCCAGACTCTCAAGCACATAGACGCAGCCTCCCTCAGATACCACAATACCGTTGCGGTCTTTATCAAGGGGTTTTGTGGCCATGGTAGGGTCTTCATCAGAGCCCAGTGCTCCTTGAGAAGCAAAGGCCGCAAAGATACCAAAGGTATGAGTCGATTCACTAATACCACCGGCCAAGGCCCACTGCACTTCACCGGCACGAATCATTTGCGCCCCGTGAATGAGCCCAAGGTTTCCAGCAGCACAAGCGGCACCAATCGTATAACTAGGTCCGGTGATGCCGAGATTCAAAGAGACTTCGCCCGCGGGAGCATTGGCCACTGTTCTTGGATTATGGTGGTGGGACCAGAATTCTGTCTTTAGATCATTTTGATAGAGCTGATGAATTTCTTCTTCGGTCTCCACATTTCCGTGCTCGGTAATACCAAGGTAGATACCGATAGCATCTTTATCTTGTTCTTCCATATTGATTCCACTATCAACTATCGCCTCATTAGCACAATAAACTGCAATTGAGCCGGCACGGGTTCCGCGCTTTCTCATTTTCTTTTTAAGATACTTATACTCATCAAAGTTACAGTTTCCTGCTGCAACTTTTCCCATATGGCGAATTTCCATATGTTCAATTCCACTCACTCCTTCAAGGAGGTTATTGCGAAATTCGGCCAAGTTATTTCCATTAGGTGAGGTGAGTCCGATCCCGGTAATCACAATACGGTTAGCATCACTATTTGTTGCCATAGAGGTCTCCTGTAAGCTTCAAAAACTTTTCTTTAAAATTTTGGGGGATATTTTCGGGAAG
>JBFHGF010000294.1:0-4453 GCA_041583335.1 Bacteriovoracaceae bacterium | reverse complement strand
TGGATCCCGGCCAGAGGCTACTCAATATTTTGGCCCACCCCTCTTTGGCCTATATCTTCTTTTTAATTGGAGCTGCACTTATCTACCTTGAACTCCAGGCCCCCGGTGGTTTTATTGCGGGCTCCATTGGTGCGCTGTGCTTAATCCTCTCAGGCATAGGGCTTCAGGTCCTCCCCCTTAACTTTGGAGCCTTGGGTTTAATTGTCCTCTCCTTTGTGCTCTTTGTGCTCGAAGTATTTGTCACGAGTTTTGGACTCCTCTCTCTCGCCGGTTTTGCGGCCCTGATCTTTGGTTCCCTCTTTCTCTACCGCACAGAGGATTCTTATATCACTTTCTCCACTTCCCTGGTGATTGCCTCCGTCGCAGCGATTGCAAGTTTTCTCGGTATTTGCCTTTACTTCATCATGCGCGACCATAAGAATATTGGAAAACAGAAGTTTAACTCCCAAGAAGGAAAAGTGGGGAAGGTCGTAAAAGAGCTTACCGACCTCTCGGATAGTGACCAAGGTAGCTTCTATTATCAAATTAAGATTGGTGGGGAGTTTTGGAAAGCTCGCTCCACAACGGCCTTGCAAAGAGATGATCATGTAATCGTCTCTCCAGCAAAGGCAACAGAAAACAAATTAGAAAATGAAGATATGATTCTCAATATTGAAAAGGAGTTCTAAATGTTTAACCCTACTTTATTATTTATTTTTATTCTGCTGGCCCTGCTCTTTAACTCGATCAAAATTTTGAGAGAGTATGAAAGAGCCGTAGTCTTTCGTCTGGGCCGCTTTACCAGCCTCAGAGGTCCAGGTCTTATCATTCTTATCCCTGGTCTTGAGAAAATGGTGCGTGTGGATTTGCGTACCGTTACCATGGATATTCCCAGCCAAGATATCATTTCAAAAGATAACGTAACCTTGAAGGTGAATGGAGTGGTGTACTTTCGAGTCAATGATCCTCGCAAGGCCGTAATCGCCGTAGAAGATTTCTATTCGGCCACCGCGCAAATTTCTCAAACCACTTTGAGAACAGTGATTGGCCAATACGAACTGGATGAGATTCTACAGCATCGTGATAAGATCAACGCTTCCCTTCAAGAAATTCTCGACGAACAAACAGAACCGTGGGGAATTAAAGTCAGTACCGTAGAAGTGAAGGCCATCGACCTTCCCATCGACATGCAAAAGGCCATGGCCAGACAGGCCCAAGCAGAAAGGGACAAGAGAGCAAAAATCATTTATGCGGAAGCCGAATTTGAAGCTTCTAAGAAGTTGGCCGAAGCAGCGGCCATCCTCGACTCTCAGGCCAATGCCATTACCCTGCGCTACCTTGAGACCATGCAAAATATCTCCACTGGAGAAGGCAAGAGCACGACCTTCTTCCCTATCCCTATAAACTTGGCCAAAGAACTCCTCACCTTTAACAAAGATTAAGTGAGAGCGTAGTAACCATGCAAAGCTTTACTCTTCATCCCTATATTCAGGAGGAATCAAATCTTGATTCCTCCATAACTGTGGAATGTGCTGTGGAAAGCTCGCTTATTCGTCTAAATTTTCATATCCCCCAAGGTATAGAGTTTGAAGATGGTGAGGACCTATCCCAACGTAGAGATGAACTGTGGCGCAGCACTTGCTTTGAATGCTTTATTGCCTACGAAGACCGAAGCTATGACGAATGGAATTTTGATCTTCACGGCCATTGGCAAAACTATCGCTTTGAAACATACCGCTATCCTCATCCCCCACAAGAGGGGCCCTTTAGCGGGCAAGAAGTAGAATACCTATTAAAAGGGAGGCAGCTCTACTTAGAGTTGCCAATAGAAAAAAAGGTGGAGGCCATCAACCCTTGTGTTGTGATTGAAGGAAAACAATTCTTTGCTCATCGCCATGGAAGCGAAAAGGCCGACTTCCACGACCTCAAGACTTTTATTAATTTGAAATCAATTGAAAATCGATAACTTCAGATTCATATATTGAATAGGGAGAAACTTGAACACGTTTCACACAAGATCGTGTTTCATAGGTACCTTCACCCCATTGGCTCTGCTGTTGAACATAGGCCTTCACGGTTACGGTACAACCCTCTTCATTATCCACGACATTAAGACCCCAAATATTAGAATAGGAAACACCAAAGAAGCTCTCTAACTCTTCCCTCACGACGAGGTCAATTTTAGAAAATTCACCGGCGAAAATGTGAAAAGAACCCAAGGCCAAAGTTGTTGCCACTAAAGTCTTTAGATTGATCATTTTTGAAATCTCCTGAATAATGTGGCCGCACTCTACCTCATTCTAAAAACGCCTTCAAGGAAAGGAAGCATTATTGAGAAAAATTAACAAAGACACAAGGCATTATACCTGACAGTTAATTAAAAAACCTTTATAGTTTAAGGTGTTTATAAAGAAATTGAGGAAGGAATATCTCTATGTTCAAATCGACCACCACACGAGTTCTGGCCTTGGGCCTTGCTCTTAGCTGCTTCTCATCTTGCTCCCTTTTCCAAGGCCTCTTAGATAATCAGTCCCACAATACCCTGCGGGTTATGCACTATAATGTCTTTGAACTCGACAGCGAGAAGATCAAAGACCTCGAGCAAGAGAAAACGATTTTTCCCCAGATGAAGGCCCTGCGCCAACTTCTTGCTCCCTACGACTTCCATCTCCTCAGTATCAATGAGATTCAATACGACACCCCAGGAGCTCCCTTTCCTACTTTTCACACCCAGGGCATGAATCTGCAGTCCCTAACCCAGTGGCTGCGCCCCGACAAAGGCTGGGACTACCACTTTGCCCAGGCCAACACCGGAGCAGACGCCAAGAGGATTTCGAAGAACTCCTACGCGACCTCCAGTGATCAAGGGGCGCGCTTCTATGCCGACCCCAATAACTATGGTCTCTTTCCTGGCCAATACTCCACCGGCCTCTCAACCCGCTATCCAGTCAAAGAGAGGATCGCTATTAACGAGCTGCCATGGAGAGAATTTAATCCCAAGATTAACCTCAAGAGTTTTCGCAATGGTCAAAAAGGAAAACTCCCCAATGACCTCTCTCTCTTTGATAAGGTTTTTATGGACACCGTGATTGAGGTAAACCACAAGCGCGTTCATGTGATCACCTTCCACACCGTACCGGCCTATCACTTTGGCAATAAGAGAAGTCCTAACTACCAGAGGAATCGCGATCAACTGCGCTTCTTAGAATGGTACCTAACCGGTAAGACCGACATCCCTACCAAGGACTCCTACGCCGGAGTCTCACCTCTTACAGAAGAAGACATCTACATTGCGATGGGTGATTGGAATACCGATATCAATGAGAAGAACCCGGGCAGTGCAGTGCTTAAACGTTTTGCCCAAACGGAGCGCCTCTTTCCTGCTCACTCCATAACTTGGGAAGCCCCCAATTACGACCCCAAACGACTTGCCATGAGGCTCGATTATATCCTCTACTCCAAGCATCTCAAGCTCCATAAGGCCCAAGTGGTCAGGCCTGAGGAAAAGAGGATTCTTCTGGGCTGTGGCGAGAGCTCTCTTTTGGCCTCCAATGAAGAGTCTAAGCGTTCTGTTGTGAGCTACACTGACAAGTCAGGGAAGCAATGCCACGTCTCCATAAGCCATGACTTTAAAATGGCCAAGGACGCGTCTGATCACTTTCCTCTTTGGGCCGAATTTAAATTCCTTTAATTCTTCCTATGCACTGTCCAAAGAGCGATTTCTAACACTTAAAGCTTTGACAGCTTCTGATATCTCAAATATTTTATTTTTGTAATATTTAAAATATTGGGAAGCAATGACAGAACTTCATTCTGGGCAAAATGGAATCGCCCCCACTATTCATCAAGACTTACTGGAGGAAATTCCCGCTTTCGAGGATTTTCTCCATGATATTGGCTTCAAGAGAAATGAAGGGGCCATCTTTGGTCTACTCGTTCTAAGTGAAGGACCTCTTAGCAGTGAAGAAATAGAAGCGACTTTGCAACTATCTCAAAGTGCAGTGTCTCAGGGCCTAAAAAAGCTCTCCCTCTATGGGGCCATTGAAACACGAGAGTCACGCTCTAGTGAAACCTCCAAACGTATTAAACTCCATCAGGCCAAAGAAGATAGCCTAAGTATTGTGGCCACTCTTTTTAGGAAACGCGAACAAGAAACCATTGAGAAATTTAAGAAAATGGCCCAAAGGGTGGAGAACAAAAAGCAAAGTGAATCCGATAGTGTGGTGCTGACTCGCATGAGAAGTATTGTCTCAACCTGTGAGCTGGCCGAATCAGTGATCCACTTTGTGATGGGAGTGGCCTCGCAAGCGGATAATCCGCTCTATCAAGAGTTAACCAGTCAACTCCCAAAACTCTTAGAGCGCAATTTAAAGCGGCTCAATGAGTTCACGACAGAAAATAGGGATAATCTACAAAAGATCTCGCAGCTCATAAGTGATGGTCTTGGCCATAACCTTAGGGAGCGCCTTCCCGA
>JBFHGF010000293.1:0-4461 GCA_041583335.1 Bacteriovoracaceae bacterium | reverse complement strand
TTTTGTTTTTTCATGCTTATATAGGTTAGCTCTAATAGATTCATTAAGATAGGGTTCTAAAATACCCTGCTTGTACGTACGTACAAATAAGAGTGACATTTTTTGCTTAATGTGTCATATAAGTACTGGATTTTGTAACCTCAACATAAGAAGTCATTATGAAAGTAGTGAATGATATCTCCCACATTTTTGATCAAATTACTCCTGACTCTCGCCTCTATATTCAAGGTGCTGCGGCAACTCCTCATGAATTGGTTACGGCCCTAATGGACAATATAACTAAGTTAAAGAATGTGACGATCTATCATCTTCATACTCACGGTGAAGCGAGGTACGCAGCTTCTGAATTCAAAGATAATGTACGAGTAAAAAATCTCTTTGTTGGGGGAAATATTCGTGGCTATATGGACTATGATCGAGTCGACTATATTCCTTGTTTTCTATCTGAAGTTCCGGCCCTCTTGAGATCGGGTAGGCAAAAAATTAATACGGCCTTTATTCAAGTCTCTCCCCCTGATCAGCATGGGTACTGTTCATTAGGAACAAGTGTTGATGTTACTTTAGCAGCAATTGAAGGAGCGGATCTGGTTGTCGCTGTTGTAAATAACCAAATGCCAAGAATTCATGGTGATGGAATGATTCATCATTCTAAAATAGACTATGGTATTGAAGTGGATCGTTCTATCGATACGATGACCATTGCTGCACCTTCCGCTGAAGAACTAAAGGTAGGACAATTCTGTGCTTCCATTATTGAAGATGGATCTTGTTTACAGACAGGCATTGGTCAGATCCCCAATGCGGTATTGGCCTCTCTTAAAAATCACAAACACCTTGGAGTTCATTCAGAGATGTGGTCGGATGGTGTACTTGATCTCATTGAGTGTGGAGCCCTTGATAACTCTAAAAAGAGAGTCCACCCCTACAAGAGCGTCTCTTCTTTTTTAATGGGAACACAGAGGCTGTATAACTTTGTTAATGATAATCCGAGTGTCATCCAGATTGGAATGGATTATGTGAATAGCCCGACAATTATTGCACGTAATGAAAAAATGGTGGCCATCAATTCTGCTGTTGAAATTGACCTAACTGGACAAGTTTGTGCTGATTCCGTGGGAAATCGTATAATTTCTGGAGTAGGTGGCCAAGTAGACTTTATTCGGGGAGCAACTCTGTCTAAGGGGGGGAAGCCGATAATTGCTTTATTATCTAGAACAAAAAGTGGAAAATCTAAGCTAGTTGCGTCCTTAAAAGAAGGTGCTGGTGTTGTGACTAGCCGTTATCATACTCACTATGTGGTTACGGAGTATGGAGTGGCAGACTTATATGGACGAACTATAGGGGAGAGGGCAAAGGCCATGATTGCAATTGCACACCCTGATGATAGAGAAGAATTAGAACGAATTTGGTGGGAACAGCATAGATAAAGCTAAGTTTCCATAAGGGAACCTTTTTGAGAAATTTAATAGCATTCGCTTTCCTTATTTTATTCAACAATTCATGGGCCCAACAAGATGGAGTTAATGAATGTCAAAAAGAGATTACTAAGTACTGTTCCAAAGAAAGTGGTATTTCCTCCATTTTGGGATGCCTAAAAAAGAATCATAAAAATTTAAGTCTGACCTGTCGAAAGCAAATTCAAAGGTCAATTAAAACCGAAATTCAAACCAAGCCTCCTACTGGCATGCTCTTTAGTGGAGCAGGTGGACTTGGTGGCGCCCTTTCTTTTATTCCCTTAGTGAAGCTTCAAAGCGAAATTACAGGACCTGTGGGAAAGAAGAGAAAAAGTTCGGACACGCGAATTAATAGTTATTCTTTTGAAGGTTCAATTCCTTTGCATAAGTCAAAAAAGGGGATTGTGGCGGCATCAGTTAGATATGGGACAACTCGTTTTGATAGAGACCTCATTTTAAATAGTGGTGTGCTCGTAGACAAAAAGCTTGAACAGCTAGAATTCGGACTAAATTATAATAAACCTTTAAAGAACAAGAAAAACTTTAATATTCGAGGGCAATACGGGTACCGTGGAGATCGTATTGGTGGGAGTGACTATAACTACTCTTTGATGACTGGCTATTCTTATCCTACAGAGTCGAAGAAAGGTCGTTGGCAGTACTTCTTGATGTTTAGTAATAATGGACCTTTAGGAAATAATGTACCCATTCCAGGGGTGATGTATTTTTATAAAACACCAACGATGAATCTACTGGTGGGGCTTCCTATTCTTTCCTTTCAATGGACTCCCGAATCATCCAGGTTCGGGCTATCAACTTCTCTTTTTGGACCTTTCTATAATATTGAAGGGACCTACGGCTTAGTCGATGAGCTACAGTATTTTCTCTTCACTCGCTGGAAACAAGAGAATTTTATTCTGAGTGATCGAGAAAGTGATGAGGATAGGCTTAATATTTATGAAAAGGTAAGTGGTGTGGGTCTTAGAACAACACTTATGAAAAATAATTTAGGGTTAGAAATTCGAGCTGGAGTTTCTAATGATCGAAAGCTTTATATGGGTAATGGTCTTTTTAATAAAGATAAGGGAATTTTGGATTTAAAAGATTCAAACTTTATAAAACTCATGATTTCAAAAGCATTTCGTTAAAGGACAATTAATGAATTCAAATATTCAAAAGAAAAAGGTGCAATATCGAAACGTGATCGTTCACTCTAGTCATAGGCTTTGCCCAAACCTTCAGCGAATTGAATTCTCTGGAGAGGACCTAAATGACTTCCCTTTAGATCATGAAGGCGGCTATGTAAAAGTAATTCTTGAAGAGGATAAGGCCAATCTCGTTGAGGGGGAGCGACCAAAGATGCGCTCTTATACGATCGGTGAGTTTGATGACGATAAGAAGCTCTTGACCTTGGATATGATGGTTGAAAATCATAATGGCCATTCTTCATCATGGGCCAAAGAGGCCAAGGTCGGAGATCGTATCGTCATTGCTGGGCCAGGACCAAGGAAGTTAGATAATTTCAAAGAGAAAAAATATATCCTTCTTGGGGACCTCACCTCTCAGAATGCAGTAAGAGCATCCGCAAAACGAATCAATAGAAATGCTGAAATCGAAATTTACCTCTTCATTCCTCTCGCAGATGATCGTTTTGAACTAGGATTACCAGATCAAGTTAAGGTTAATTGGATCGTTGCAGATGAAACTAACTATTACATAGAGGCCGTGAAAAAATCGGAACTCTTAGACCCGAGTACCCTTTACTTTGCTGGTGGTGAGGCAAAAAGAATCAAAGAACTCTCTACTTTTCTACAAGAAAGTGGGGTTCCCAGTGATCATATCTATATGTCTGGATATTGGCGACAAGGACTAACAGACGAGGAGTATAGAGCGGAGAAGCATAAATATCGCTAGGTCTATTGACCTAGCAAAGAACTTAGAATTTGAATAACTTCTTAAGTTTGGCCTTACCCTTATTAAGTAGCTTATCTGACTTTTCTTTTGATTTATCAGTATAAGCACTTGAGAGTTCTTTTAATTTCTTCTCGGCCTTATCCTTTTCGGAGTTAATTTTTCCCTTATATTGATTTTCTAAAGAAGAAATTTTTTCTTTAAGTTTACCCTTCTGTGCTTTAATTTTATCTTCCACAGAGCTTCTGAGCTTCGCCTTTAGGCCATTGATCTTTTTCTCTAATTGTCCCTTAAGGGCAGCACTAATTTTAGTACCTATATTAGAAGAAATATCCCACTTTAAGCTTGATACTTCTCCAGTCGCTTGAGCCGAAAGATAAGCGCTATCAATATCCTTAAGAATATCCTGTAGTACTTCTTTTGTTTTAGACGAGCTAGAGTTAACAGCAAATTGGGCTTGCCTGAAGTCATTACGAAAACTTAGGCTCACACCAGATTCGTCATGCTTACCATTCACTGTAAGTTTCGAGTTTGCCTGTGACATGGTTATTCCAACCTTTGAGGAGTTGGAGAGTTTTATTCCTTTGACGGGATAACTTTTAATTCCCAGCTTAAAAACTTCATTTTCTCTATCAAGATGGTGATTGGCCTGAAGCTTCAAATCAACACCTTGAAAACCTTGCTTGGGGAAGTTTCCTTCAAGTTCCAAGATCGCGGGCTTTTTAATATACTTAGGATCATCGGTGACATCTGTAAGAGTTCCTTGCAGGTCTCCACTCATTCCCAGGCCTTTACTAGAAGCTGAGGAAATGATGGACTTCTTTAACCAAAACTTAGGATACCCGATGGTCACTGGGAATTTGAGGTCTACGCCTTTTCCTCTGGCCTTTGGCTTAATAGTTTCTTCTTTATTTTTTTTAACATTGTCTTTACTAGGGAGATACTCTTGGGCCATTCCAACATATTTTTTAACCTTCTCTTCATTTTGGCCAATCATCTTAGAGAAGAAGGCCAATGAAAGAGAAGTGGCATCAATCTCGGGAATATTAAAGCGAGACTCAAGATTCTTTATATCATCGTTGATGACTTGATCGAT
>JBFHGF010000292.1:0-4488 GCA_041583335.1 Bacteriovoracaceae bacterium | reverse complement strand
GAGTGGTATTCAAATAAGCATCCAGACTTTCTTTGGCTTCCGAACAAAGGGGATAGAGCTCTTACTAGTCTCGATAGTCAAATCGATAACCTCATTAAAAATGGCACTCGTCCAGATCTCGAGTGGAGCTACGATCAGCCTATTCCAAAAACTTGGAGAGATAATTTAATCTACGATTCAAGACAAGGAATCCCTATGGGGCTCATTGTTGAAGGCCTTATTGAGAGATCAAACTCAATTGAGTAATCATGATATTTAAAGACCTTTTTATTTTCATTCTAATAGGAGTCTTCTTCTTGCCTTGTGGGCGGGCAGAAGACTTTTCTGCATTTAAGAAAGAAGAAAAAGAGTGGAGTGTTTTCGTCTTTATGTCCGCTGATAATAACTTATCTTCTTTTGCTGTAGGCGATATCAAAGAAATGGAGACAACGATCACTGGTCAAAAGAACTTAGGTGCCTCTACGGATAAAGTGAATGTTCTTGTTGAGGCCGACTTCGCCGGCAATAGTGGAAGTTTCCGTTATTATGTTA
The DNA here is from genome assembly GCA_041583335.1 of Bacteriovoracaceae bacterium. Classification (GTDB taxonomy): domain Bacteria; phylum Bdellovibrionota; class Bacteriovoracia; order Bacteriovoracales; family Bacteriovoracaceae. The sequence goes on along the minus strand of JBFHGF010000292.1, from coordinate 3,957 downwards.
AGCAATTTGAAAATCGCAATTTAAATTCACCCATTAAAAGCCCTGTGGTTTTTCGACTTGAAGAAGACTATGCTGGTGTCAAAGAGCGCTTTAGCTCATTCATTAAATGGGGGAGAGAAAATTATCCCGCTAAACGATATCTTATCGTGGTATGGGGTCATGGAGAAGGCTATCGTGGTGTGGCCTTTGATGATAGTGACCCTTCTTATATGAGTATCCGTGATGTGAACGAAGTTTTACAAAGACAAGAGGATCAGACCGATATTTTGGCCTTCGATGCTTGTCTAATGCAAGGGCTGGAAGTGATTACTGAAGTTCGAGATAGTGCTCGCTATATCTTGGGCTCAAATCAAATTCAAAACTACTTAGGTTTGCCTTACCGGGTTATATTAGATGGTCTCCAAAACTCTAAAAACAGTTATGATGTGGCCAAGAATATACCTCGATGGACTGAACAGTCTTGGCGTGAAGATGGGTATCAAGGTCAAACGGATCCCTCGGCCTATGAAAGCTTTTCTATGAGCGGAGCTATTTCTAGTGAGCTTACCCGTTATATCTATCCTAAATTGGAAGATGTCTCTGAAGAACTTATGAATTTTCTAAAGGAAAGACCTCGCAGAAGATTTGACCTACTTAATCGACTAGAAAGGGCACCACGTTTTCAAGGGGGGACGATTGATCTCGGGCTGCTCTATGGACTTTTGGAAGAGCTTCTCCATGATGAGATAGGTTATAGTGAAGATACAATCAAAACTTATTCTTTATTGAATACAGTTCGTTCGGCCAGAGATACTTTGAATAAGGGGCTTCTCGAGCATCTGTTTGGTCCACTCTACTACACAGGACTGAGTGCAGATGATTATATGCTGGGCTACTTTACTGGTCTCAGTATTTGGCTACCTAAAAGTGAGACAGAATATCTGTCAGAGCTAGACCTTTATAGAGGAAGTCTTTTATTTCAGGAACTTAATCAATGGCCAAAAGTGTTAAATTCTCTACTTAATTCACCTGAACTTGGCCTTTTTGACCTAGACTAGGATTGGTTTTTTACACTTAATCAGATAGGATGCAGAGGTAATCAAGCTATGCTTTGGAGTTCACTATGGATTTAGAATTTATTATGGAACTTAAGAAAAACCCTATCTGGAAAGTTTTGAAGAGAGAAATACTCTCTAAAGAATTTCCTCTCTATAAAAATAAATTCAAGAAATTAAGTAGCTACCAGTTAGTTCATGTATTAGTTGATTCAGAAACAGGACTTCCTGTTATTGAAAAGCAAAACGCTAACGATACAAATAGCTTTCTCGTCTTTACTGAACCTGCTCTCGCTTCTCGCCTTGAAAGGACTTACCACAAGGATGAAGTTGGGGTTATTACAGATGAGCTTCAGGCACCTTGTCGCCAGTTAAAAATAATGATGATGGGTCACCTCATTGATACATTAAAAGATAAGGGGCAGGGGACAACAATTAAAATTAATCCTATCTATGTTGAGGCGGGACAAGGTATGGAGCCTTTTCTCTATGCCGAAGAAGTTCTCTTTGCTCCTCAATTTGATGAAACCACTCAAAAATACTTAATCTCAGATCCGGATGATGCCACCGCTTTGTTGGCAATTCGCCCTGCCGACGAGAAACGTTTTGGTATGGAAGTGATTTACTACCTTATCACTACTCGTGGCCTTCCCGACGATCAAGAAGATCGCGAAAATTACCTTCGTGATAAAATTGAAGAGCTTGCTTTTATGGCCCCTCGTGTACCCATAAAAAAAGGGGCCGGGAGTTTCTTGGCCGTTTTACTGAACCTAGAAAACGATTTAGAAGAAAGGGCCTTCATTCGTGAGTATCCTATGTTCGATGACTACAGTGACTCCATCTTTGTTACGAGTCAGATGAAAATGTTATCGGGAACATTGGAAGAGATTCACTACAATGGAAATCAGATCGATACTATTTTCGCACCATTGGTGAAGTGGCAGAACTCTTAGTCTTTTTGGATAAACTTCACACCAACTTTAAAAATCTCTTCTTCAGGAATTTCTCGAACAGAGACGACCTGTCCGGTAAGCGGCTGCTTTAGTACAGAGTCATTGATAGAGAGAATCGTTATCGTTTCATCTTTTTGAAAGTAGCCAGGGTCTTCCCATCTAATCGCAAGTCCACCTGCTGAAATATCATAGAGGTTGTAAACCTTAGGATGAGCTTCACCTTGCTTTTGGGCACGAATTGTTTGTTTTCCTTTGGCCTGCTTCCTCGGAACTTCTCTTTTATGGAGGTTCTCCTTCTCATTTTCTTTTTCAACCAAATGAAGTCTTTGTGAGAAGTCGTCGCTAAGGGCATTGATTTTCTTGGGCATCGAAAGAGACATAAATTCAGTATCCCTTTCTCTGGCCTGAAAACGCACGGCCATATTCTTAGTCTTAGAATATATAAAGAAATCACTATCGTTATTCATAAACTTAAACTTGCTGTGATTAAGGGGACTGAGCCATATGAGCTTTCCCATCACATCAACCTTTCTAATCTGACAGAGGTGTATAGAGCGCTGATTGGGATTTTCTTTGTTTTCTTGCCAAAGCCACAGCTTTTCTTTTCTTCTCGAGATGGCCTTAAAGATATCAATGATTTCTAGCTCATCGGTTACAGAGTCTTTTAAAAATTCTGTGCTCTTAGATTCTGAATCACTCATAAAATAAACGACCTGTTTTCTCGGTTATGTTCCTTGTATTTAGTCTTTATATTTTAATGCGAAATTCCGATAAAGGGTTGAGTAGGTAAATATGGCACTTAAGTTTAATTACAATAATTCAAATCGCACTTTAACTCTTATCGAGGTCCTTGAAGGACTGGGTAGGTCGGGCATGATTGATAAAGCTCAGGCCCAGTTTATCTTGAGAAAGAAAAAGCGCAGTCAACACCATCCACTCCTAAGTATTTATGAGTGTGATGTTCCCGACCGTAGAAATGAGGGGAGAACCCTTAGTTTAGAGGATCTCACCAAATGGTTGGCAAACTACTCGGGTTATGAATATTACCAAATTGATCCCTTAAAAATGGATATAGAAAAAATTACGGAAATTCTTCCAAAGGCCTATGTAAAGAGGTTAGGGATTTTACCGGTTGAGAGTACTGATGAAGAGGTTGTAGTTGCTACTTCTGAGCCCTTTAAAATTGAGTGGCTTGATGACGTTGCTCGTATATCTAAGAAAGAAGTAAAGCTTGTGGTGGCCAATCCACAGTCGATTGCTTCAAGTATTGAAGACTTTTATACCGTAAGAAAGGCCGTCTCTAAAATCATGAAGGAGCGCGGACTTGGAAAGAAAACCTCAAGCAGAGTTCAAGAAATGGAACAAATGCTGGGCAGAGGAAGTTCTTCTCTAAGAGGAAGGGATGAGTCCGGGATTTCTGGAATCGTGGACTGGCTTTTTCAGTATGCTTGGGAAGAGCGTGCCTCAGATATTCATCTGGAACCAAAAGAAGGTCAGGGAATTGTTCGTTTTCGTATTGATGGTACTTTAAGAGTTGTTTATAAATTTGATCCTGAAATTATGCTCTCTGTTGTGAGTCGCATGAAGATCCTGTCGGGGTTGAAAGTTGATGAAAAGAGAAAGCCACAGGATGGACGAATCAAAAGAGAGCTGGGACCAGAGCGAATGATTGAAATTCGTTCGTCGACTATTCCAACCCACTATGGGGAGAAATTGGTAATGAGGATCTTTGATCCAAAAATGGCCGATAAGACTCTCGATGAAGTAGGGATGGACCCTAAAGATTTAAAATTATGGAAAGAGCTCTCAGAGAGCTCCTTTGGTATTGTTCTGGTTACGGGGCCAACCGGTTCGGGTAAGTCTACCACCCTTCATGCCACGCTTAAGCACTTGGCAACACCAGAAGTAAATATTTGTACGATTGAAGATCCTGTGGAAGTGATCAATGATGATTTCAATCAAATGCAGGT
>JBFHGF010000291.1:0-4515 GCA_041583335.1 Bacteriovoracaceae bacterium | reverse complement strand
GGTTGATCTAAAAGAGGGGGAAGTCGAGGCCATTATCGCTTTTCTAAACTCTCTAACAGGAGAACTTCCTAAACTTGGGAAAATGTAATTTATTTAAAAGTGCCCATAATGGGCACTTTTCCTATTGTTTCGAACCCGTCTGAATAAAATATATTTGTACAAATGTAACAGAATCTAACTACTCAACTATTTGTTATTTCGTCAATTTTAACGAAATAAAGACAGAAGTAAGAAATTAACGGCCTGAATCGCTTTGCCAAGACGAACGTCTGTGCTACAGTAAATTTACTTTAAGGTAATTCCCTTACTCCGTCGTGCTAAACATTCTTTAACACAAGCACAATGAAAACATAATTAGAGCTGCATGCTTCTTGCTCGGTTAAGAAAGTAGGGGACACTTTGTGCTTAATAATACCTTCCGCTAGCGATATTCAAACTGCACATGTGCTTTTTGAGTACTTCAACGGTAAAGGTGTAAACTATGGAGGTTTATCATGATTAACACGATTTCTTTCGAGAACGTAGACGAGAAGATTGCTCACCTACAGAGTCTTGTTAACATTCCTTCTATTAATCCAAAGGTCTATGACGAGGATGCTGAGTATTTTAGGTTAGATTTTATTGACCATCCTAGTTATGGAGTTGGCTTCGTAGAAGAAGTTCTCAGTGATAGAGAAGTAAATGTTTTCTTTGCTGCTGGACCAAGAATTGTAGAGCATAGAAAATTCTTACACGATAAAGTCGCAAATTAGTGATTTCTTGGCCCGCATCATGCGGGCTTTTTTATTTCCAAATACCTCTTGTTAAATTTTCCCTTTAGATGTTATTTCAATACATCGCAAGTACAATGCTTGAATACTTATTAGTAAGGGGTGACTCATGGCCAAATGCAAATTCTGTTTGAAAGAAATTACGTGGATGAAGGACGGAAGAAAGAACGTTCCTGTAGATCAAGATGGTGGAGTCCACTCTTGCGAAGAAATGCAAAACTCACGAAAATCCCTAAAGAAGCTTGAAGTGACGAACCTAAGTCCAGAAGAAATCGCCAAGTATGAAAAGGGTATCAACGAAAAAGCGAAGAAGTAGTAAAGGCCTAGTGTGGGAAAGAGGTTTAAAAGGATCCATGTTGAGGTTTCTAATATCTGTAACGTTCAGTGTTCCTTTTGTCCTATCGTTGAAAGACCAAAAGAAATAATGGCCCTTGACCAGTATCAAAAGATACTGGATCAGTTAGTTCCTCTTACCGATGATATTTGCTTACACCTTATGGGTGAACCTTTGGCCCATCCCAAAATTAAAGAGATCATGGAAAGAACGAGCTTAGCGGCCGGAAAAGTTCAAATAACCACAAATGGTCTCTTAATTAAAAAACTTGGTGGAATGCTTTTAAGTCAATCCTGTTTACGCCAAATCAATTTTTCATTACAGGCCTTTAAAGATAATTTTCCCGAACGGCCATTGTCTGAATATTTAGATCCTATTATTGAATTTTCCAAATTCTGTTTTTCACAGAGACCGGATGTCTATATCAATTATAGAATGTGGAATTTTGGGGATAAGAGCTTTCAGGAAAATGAAGAGCTCATCAATTACCTTGAAGAGAAACTTCAATGGGATAAGCTCAATCGAGAAGTCGATGTTTCCCATATTAAAAGCAAAAAGGTTTTTACGGATAAGAAACTCTATCTTCACTTCGATTCTCGTTTTGAGTGGCCTTCGCCTCATTTTCCAAAACGTTCTGATAAAGGAACTTGTCAAGGAATGAGGAATCACTTTGGCATTCACGCCGATGGTTCTGTCGTACCTTGTTGCTTAGATAAAGAGGCCGTAATTAGCCTAGGTAATGCTTTTGAAGAATCGATTGAATCTATAATTGATGGCCATCGTGCAACGGCCATTCGTGAAGGTTTTGAAAGAGGAGAGTTAGTGGAAGACCTTTGTAAGAGGTGTACCTTTATTCAACGATTCGACTCTAAACTGAAGTAGCTCTTAGAATCATATTCTGCTCACTGATTTGTTCATTGAGCGTCCAAAAATCGTAGAGAATTCCAAATCCAAAAAGTCCCCCAGTAATAAGGTAGATAAAACCCCAAAGAAATTTGCCCATATAAAAGTGGTGAATCCCAAAGATACCGATAAAGGTCAGTAAGGCCCATGCTACATTGTAGTCGATAGGGCCACTGGTGTACTTGATGTCTGCTTCATCATCCATACTTGGAATGAGAAAGAGGTCGATAACCCAACCGATGCCAAGAAGGCCTAGGGTAAAGAAGTAGATAGTACCACTTACTCTTTTGCCGTAGAAGAAACGATGGGCTCCGATAAAGCCAAAGAGCCAAAAGATATAGCCGAAGAGTTTGCTGTGGTTGTCTTTAATCGTAACAATATTATTCATAGTAAGTATAGGCTACTCGTTACATCATACATTGGCCATAATCCCACTCTTTTTCTCGCGGTCCATAGATAAAGACGAGGGAGCCAGCCGATTCAATTTTTATTCCTGATTGCTCACCCTTTGTTTTATCAATGATTTCATCGAGATAGTTTGGGTTCACCATTGGGCATCCACTGGACATGGCATAGGCCCGTCTCTTGGTCACGGCCCAATGCTTGTGGAGTACAACAGATCTTTCGCAAGCATTATCATTTACTCCTGGCTCAAGACCATGAAGAGTAAGGCTGCGACCAAATTTTCCATTATACTCCTGACCGGCAAAGTAAAAACCAGAGCTGGGGGCATTGGAGCCCTTTTCATTTGAGAAGTACTTCGCCCATTTAAGGGAGTTCTTTTTATGACGTGTGAAGAGTCTGACATATCCCGACTTATAGCGGCCATGTGCAACTCCAAGGGCCTTTACTTTATTGGTTTGGGTGTTAATGAGAAAGAGTCTACGCTTTGTTCCCGGTAGAGTGTAGTCAATGAGAACAACGTGATCTGTCTTGGTTAAGGCCAGAGCTTCCTTAGAGTAACACTGGTCATAGGAGTAGTTATGGTCAGGTTTTTTTAAAGAGATAGGTTTGTCTATATTATTTTCGACAAAGCATTGAATATGACTTAGGGCCTTACTATTTCCGCCGGCCTTTTTAAGATTGCGAGCGATGATGTTCCAGTCAATACTTGCGTTGATATAGTTGGATAGTAGAGCTAATGAGATGAGTAAGATTGCTTTCATATTTCCTCTTTGTTCTTCTTTTTCCTCTTTTGTGCATAATAGGACTATTTTAACGCACAAAAGGGTAAGTTTCAGAAATGGGAAACACTTGCTCTAATTACTATAGTCAACTAATAGGCGATGAATCCACAGAGAAGCCTGTTTGGGGTGTTGTTGTAGAACTCTATGGCCAATTCCATCTTCCAGGGAAAAAGATTTTGGAATATTTTTAGGGATGCGGTTGTAGAAATGTCGGTGGGCTGCAATGGGAACAACTGTATCTTGGCAGGCCGTTAAGAGATGAATACCAATAGGGAGGTGTTCTATTTTCTTTAAGGTCTTATCTGTATTGAGGTCTAAAATACCTAGTGTGAGTTTTGTTAGAGCACTCATTCGATTGGACGTCCAATTGGTTTGATGATTGAGTCTACCTTTTATTTTGGCCCCCAAGAAGTAGGGAGGTAGCCCAACTCTAGAGAAGAGTTTGTAAAAAGGATTGTAAAAACTCATACCGTAATAGAGACCGGTCAATCCTGGTTTATAGGCCTTGAAGTTAGTTACATAGGGAGCAATAAGTCCTAGTCCTAAAACACGTAGGGGATATTTACTTGTATAATGAAGAGCAACTCCACCACCGTAAGATAGGCCTACAATGAAAACCGAATTTAAATTATTTTGTTCTAAAAGCTTTTCAAGAATTTGGGCTTGTTCATCAATGGTAATCTTTGAAGAATAGATACTTCCTTCATCATCGCGAGTTTTGCCTTGTCCTCTTAAGTCGACACCTAGGAGTGACCACTTCGGATTATATTTTCTAAAAAGGTTAAAGGCCGTTTCATATTGAAAGACACTGTCATCGAGACCGGGCAAGATAACAATCGTTCCCTTGTGTTCGCAACTTTGATGATGCTCACCAAAGATCGTGTGAACGGAAAGAGTTAACTTAAGTCCAGGCCGTTTGATATCTACTTCCTCAACCCTTTCAACCAATTTCTTCTGTGTTTTTCCGAGCAAAATAGTCGCCTTTTTAAAGGTGTAAAATTATACGTAAAATATAAGAAAATTGTACCCTAGTATAAAAAAGTGATGCAAGTTAAAATTATTGAGTTTAGAATAACCTAAACAAAACGTGACTGATAAGGAGGTTGTCATGGATCAAATGAATGAAATTACAGGTGAGATCAGTAACATCATGAAGCGCTCATATGAGCAAGCTAATGAAACATCTACTAAGCTTACTGGTGAAGCGACTAAGGCCATTGAAACAGGTCTAGGTCAAACTCGTGAGCTAATGGAAATTGGTCTTAGAACTCAGAAAGCAATCTGGGGAGAGTGGCTTAAGACTGGTGAAACAGCAAAAGGT
>JBFHGF010000290.1:0-4530 GCA_041583335.1 Bacteriovoracaceae bacterium | reverse complement strand
CTTGGCCTTTGTTATTTCCATGTTCTGGGGCCTAGGTGTTCTCAATGGCAGCAACCTTCTCGATGGTCTCGATACTCTGACGATCAAGTTGGGATCGGTAACTTACCTAACTTATGCTGTAATCGCTTATAACTTTAGTATTGCCCCTTTGATGTTATGTACCTTCATTGGTTTGAGCGCAATCGCTGCCTTTTATTTGTTTAATAAAGAGCCCGCAAAAATTCACTTAGGTGAAATAGGAGGCTCCTTTGTAGGAATGTTCTCCCTACTTTTAAGTTCTATGACTTTCACTCATATGTTCTCTAAAGGTTATGCTCCTTTAACTTGTCTATCCATGGCGCTCTTTCCCTTGTCCTTACCTATGACGGAGCTAGGGGTAAGTTTTCTGCGTCGTCTTTACAATAGAAAGTCTCCATTCAGCGGTGATAAATATCATATCCACCATCTCCTCCGAAATTACTATGGATTTGGCCCCTCGCAGGCGAGCTCAATCTTTGCTCTTGCTTATGCTGTGGTTATGATCGCAGGCATCTCTATTACTCACTACTGGGGTCCGCTCACGGGAATAATTGCACAAGTAGGCTTAATGGTGACTTCTTATGTCGTGGTAGGGCGTAAGCATTGGAAGGGTGATAATGCCATCGATTTAAGACCAGCTTCTTTATTTGATTATCTACTGAAAAAAGATGTTGGGGTGATTAGCTCTCTTCATGTAGATGACTTTCAAATCGAAATCCTCCATCACCTGCATGACAGCCATAACCAAACAGAATTGTCGGATAAGGTTGGGCAACAAAATTCTTTATCTGAGTCCAGTTCTTCTCGCGATCATAAAAAAGCCGCTTAATCTTATTTTCCTTTATCAAAATTACTTAGTCGTTTACATTAATTGTATATGTTTCATTCGAACGCATCAGACTCTTCTATTCTTCTTTGTACTCCTGATTATCCACCAAAGCTTGGGGGGCTTTCTACTTTCACTATAAATCTTGAAAAGGTTTTGAAACGTTTGGGGGTTTCCTATGATCTCTTGGTATGGAGTTCTGCTGCAGAAGTTAGAGATTTCTTGGCCACTAAAGATGGCCTACGCTACGATTCGATGATTCATATTCATGGGCTCTCTTATCAAATACTTTCTCGTTCACAAAAGTATTCGAACTCTACGGTTGCCCATATTAACTTCTTTCATGGAAGTGAAGTCCTCTTTCAGGGACGTAATCTTTTTTACACCGCCATAAAGAAGCTCCTAAAAAGACAGGCCTTGCGACAATTTGAAAGGGCCTATGCTAATTTATCTATAAGTGAGTTTACTTTAAATAAACTTTCCTCCCTTGGTTATCTGCCTTCTTATGACCGCGACTTTGTTATCCACAATGCTATTGATCTGGCCGCTCGGGCCAAGTTTATCCCCAAGTCTTTTGACGATAATGAGATCTCTTTTATCTGTGTCGCTCGTCAAGTGCCTCATAAGAATGCACAAGGGGTGAAGGAGCTGATGCAGTCATTTTCTCAGGCGACTTATAAAAAGGCCAAACTCTATAGTTCTTTTGATCTTGAATCTAATGCACACTTTGAGCATGTGAATATCTCAGGCATCGATGACGTTAAGCTTATGGAGTTATACCAACGTTGTCATTTCAATGTTTTGCTCAGTCTTGATCACTCCAAGCGCGGATACTTTGAAGGTTTCGGTCTCACCGTTCTAGAATCGGGGCAGTTTGGAACTCCCAGCATTGTTTCATCTTATGGTGGTTTACCCGAGGCCTGTCATCACAAGAGTACGGGATGGGTCGTTCGGCTCGATGAGCTTTCTATGCGCCAATTCTTTAGACAACTCGATGATAGTGAGTATCAAAGAGTTTCCAATGAGGTCTTTCTTCATACTCATCGTTCACATTCTCTCGCTACTTATGAAAAACTCTTCACTTCTTTTTTCAAAAGGGGGCCAAGCAATGAGTAAAATCAATTGTTTCTTCAATGCTCCTTATTTGGGTGGTGCTGAGAGAAGCTTCGTTCATCAGGCACGAGATTTACGTTTAACGAAAGAGGCCCAAGGTTTGTCTTGTGAATTTCGCTTCATCGTTCCTTATCTTGATCATCCCGGTGAAGACCGAAAGCTTGCAGACCTTCTCATCCAAAGCGGTTTTCGCTCACAGCAAATAATTTATTTTAAATACCATAAAGGTCTGTATGGGCTCAGTCGCGATCAAGCCGCAAATCTTGGCCCATTAAAGTGGTTATTTTTCTTGTCCCTGCCTTATTATGCATGGGCCTTTTTCTCTACTCTTCAAAATTTGAATCGGATCCAAGTAGGGGAAGCGAATTTGTGGTGGATTGGCGGAAATAAAATTGGTCCCCTCGCTTTTGTCCTTTCATTCTTTCTCGGCTTCAAAGGTCGTATGCTTTGGCACTTTCGTGACTATCCTTCTTTTGGTCGACTTTTTAATCTCTTTTGGAGAGTCATTAAGTTCTTTAGTTCGGCCTCTGTAGAGTTTATGGGAAACTCCTACGATGTTTCTCGCCACCTCAAGGACGTTGTGCCTAAGGGCAGTTCTTGCTGGACCCTCTATAATCCTATTGGGGATATTACCTATACCCCTAGTGCTTCTCAAAAAGAAAGGGGCGAGTTTATCCTATCGACGGCCAGTATGTTTGCCCCCTGGAAAGGAGTCCACTTTCTCGTCCATTTTGCGTGCCTCTTTGAACAAGAGTTACGTGAATTGGGAATAAAAGAATTCCATGTTTATGGAGATGAAATTTATAAAACGAAGGGCGGCCATACAGGTTTAGGCAAGAGAATGCACAGCTACAAAGAACAGCTGCTCCATATCGTCAAACAATATGGGTCTTCCTTTGTGCAGTTCAAAGGTCTTCGTGCTCCGGATCAGATATTCAATGATTCAGACTTTTTTATCCATGGGGCCCTTCGACCTGAACCCTTTGGACGAGTTCTTATTGAATCATACCGCTCAGGAACTCCCCTTATCTCTACAGGCCTAGGCGGTTCCGGTGAATTGATAGAGGACGGAAAGTCTGCTCTTCTTTTTAAACCCTACGACTATTTTGGTCTACTTGATAGTGTCACTAAGCTTACAGGAGAAGAGCGCTTTAGTTTTCTTCAAGAGGGAAGGCAAAAAGGAGATGCTATCGAGGCCCATTATTTCAAGCAACTTACTGAAGTCTTTGCCAACTCATGATCAGTCTTGTTTTAGGTTGTGCTTGTGTATGGCCTGAACAAGTGTGCGCCAGTTTCTGAATTCATCATACTGATCAAAGTAAAGTTCTATCCCCGAGAGGTGAGTGATTGAATCAAGTTTCTGGAATAGAGTCTCATTTTGAATACTAGGTGAATCCCCTTGGGCCTTGCTCTCCTTTGACCAAACTTCTTTGATCTTAAGCTCTCTTATAAATTTTTGTCCTAAGTAGAATGTGGCCGATTGATGATCTTCAATTTCTAGTTTACTGGTGTGATAGAGCTGTAGCCCAGCAAGGGAGAGATCCTTTACCCAGACCTTTTCTTGTTGATGATGGTCTTCACCTAAGGTCACATAGGCATTAATAGTCAGGATATTGTAACGAGGAAAACTTCTCTTATCCATTGAACTCTACTCCCATTGATTGTTTGAACAGTTGGTTTATTTGTACTCTATTACGAGCGACAATATCCAGCGTCTCCTGTACCTGCTTCTCTTTCATAAAGGGATTGTTCATCTGAAGCAAGAGTACAATCTTGCTTTGAGCATCCCAGTTCACAATATAGCTCATGGTTTTGGATTCATCTTCTCTGTAGATCGATTCAAGAATATCTGTATGGATAAGTTTATTTTTTTTAGCGAGAAAGCGCTCCAGTGGCGCCACTTCATAGACGGAGTAGGTACCCCCTGTTTTATAACAGTCTATAGAAGAATAAATACATTCGAACTGAAAATATTTGTGATTACTTCCTAATATGCACATCGGGGTTTTCCCCAATCCGTGCTGTACGATATCTTTGATTAACTCTTCCATGGTTTTCATTCTTATAAGTATATACGTTTATTGTATTAAATAGGTCGTTTGCACGTAGAAATATAGGAAATCGACCTACTCATCTTTACATACCTAGTTTAAATGAATTTTTTTGAATATTAAAAAAATGAATATTTCGAAAAAAAAGTATTGACGGGAATACATGAAGTCTATAATATCCCGCCTTGTCGAAACGAACAAAACACTTCGAAACAAAATATCGAAGCAAGTTAAGTGAGCTAAATCACAGAAAAGTTTGTCAAAAAAAAAGTTGACAACACGTTTTTGTGACTTTAAAGTTCCGACACTTTGAAAATTTGATCTTTAACATTTGAATACAGTAAGAGTTTTTGTCCTTCGGGGCAGAAAGAAGACGAGAAGGATAATCGGGCATTTTAGACAGAACTAAAATCTCGGCGTAACTAAATCCAATCATTTGCAGAAGCTAAAGTTAAAGTTGTTATAAAGTTGATGTGGTGGCGGAAGTGATAAGATTGTAGCCGGGAGTTTGGAAACTGTTTG
>JBFHGF010000289.1:0-4534 GCA_041583335.1 Bacteriovoracaceae bacterium | reverse complement strand
GAACTACCCGAAGTCGAAACCATCAAAAATCAAATCGCTCACGTACTTCCCATGAAAGTACAGGCCGTGGAGTATTCCGATGTGGTCACCTCTATTCTTAAAGATAGTGAGTTTGATCCCGTAGGCAGAGTGCTGGAGTCGATTGAGCGTAAGGGGAAGGTTCTTCTTCTGCACTTTGGTAAAGGTGACCTTGCGATATCGGGATTGGGAATGTCGGGGGGTTGGCGCGTTTCGAAAACGAAGGTTGAAGAGAAGCATACTCACATTCAGTTTTCTCTTTCTAGCGTGAAGGGAAAATCGGTTGCGCTCTACCTTGCGTATGTTGATCCGCGCAGGTTTGGAAATTTTCATTACCTGAGACCCGAGGGGGCGGCCAAGTGGCTGACGCGTTTGGGGGCGGATGTTTCGTCGCCGGAGTTTAGTGCCGAGTATATTTTTGAGAAGTGTCAGCGCTATCCCAACAAAGAGATTAAGCCCTTCTTACTTGAGCAGAATCATTTTGCGGGGGTGGGAAATTATATGGCCTCTGAGATTTGTGCGCGGGCCGGCATAATGCCGACGCGCCTTGGGAAGGATATAAGTAAGAGTGATGCGAAGAAGCTCCTAAAGGCGACGCAGTCGGTTTTGGAAGATTCCATTGCCACGGGCGGGACGACCTTTTCGGGGGGTTACAAAGACACTTCAGGTGATGCGGGCATGGGCGTTAGACACTTAGTGGTTTTTTATCAGGAAATCTGTCAGATGTGTGGTAAAATTATAGTTATAAAGACAATGCAAAAAGGGCGTGGAACCTATCACTGCCCCCGTTGTCAGAAATAATTTTACCTAGGATTTTTTAATGTCAGATAATGAATACAGTGTTGAAGACGTTGTCATCAACCAAAATGTCGCCATCCTTGTCGATGGAAATAATATCGAGCGCAGCATTCACACGGCCACCGGCTCACAGAACTCAATGCTTAACTTTGATACCCTTATTCCGAAGCTTCTCGATAATCGTGGGCTCAATCGTCTCGTCTATTTTCGCGAGGGAAAGAATATTTCCTCTAAGTTGCGCGAGCGCCTCCACAATAATTTTCACGGCTCGGTTCGTCCTTGTCACAAATCGGCCGATATCCCCCTTTCCATTAAGGCCACTCAACTCTCCGACAAAGTCGATACCATCATCATCATGTCCGGCGATAGTGACTATGTGGAACTTGTGCGCCACTTGATTAACGAAGGGGTGCGCGTAGAAATTGCCGCTGTAAAAGACAATACGTCTCACCTGCTTATCGAAGAGGCCGATTACTTTCATGAAATTACTAGTGATGATTGGTTCACTTTGAAGCCGAAGAATACCCGTGCCACTAAGGCCAAGGGAACGAGAAAGAAGTCCACAAAGAAAGCAGCGACAAAGTCTAACTAAACCTTTAGAAATCAATGGTGAGGATGCTTCCGTCCTCACCTCTCTTCTTGCGCACTTGCGAATTAAAACCATCCAAAGATTTTAAATAAAGGGCAAGGGCCTCCTCGCCAAAGCGACTCTTGAAGAGTTCCTGATATTCGCTAAGAACCTTTTCATTGGCATCATCCTCATTGGTGATGGGGTAATCCCCCTTCTTGGCCAGGTTCTCCTTATGGTATTGCTGATAGGCCTCGAAGCGATCTTCCTCGTAGCCCTTTCTCATGGTTAAGTACTCTTGAAATTCACTCTCACTTAGTTTGAGCTCCACAGTAAATATCTTCTTGGCCTCTTCCTGCCAAGACACTTCGATCTCTTCAATTTCTTTTTCAAAGGCATCCATCTCTTCTTGGTTGAGATTGGCCATTGGTTTTGAAGTGGACGCTGTTTTTATTTGTTCAGGAACTTCTGGCCCAGAATCTTTATTTTCCTTATATTCCTTATCTTCTTTAACTTCTCCCTCATCATTGTCATCGATAGCATCGGCTACAGTATCCACCGTTTGCAATGACAGCACTCCATAAAGTTTAATGCCTCCAATAAGGAGGCATAGAAACAAAGAAATAAAGAAGAGTTTCTTTAACATAGATTAATTACGGGATTAATTACGAAGAACCTTGCTTCCCTTCTCTGGGGCGCGGTCATCTGTCTGAGGAGCTATTTTTCGGCGTCCTCGACGTGAACCATCATAAGAGTCTGAGCTATCCACTCGTGCAGGAGCGGCCAATTCAAAGTCACCTTGACGATAAAGCTTAAACTTATCGCTATACTCACATTTCTTTGGAGTAAATTCTTTAATGAAGGCCTTATCTTCTTCGGCCATAACAATGCGGCCACCTTGGTCCACAGTACAACTTTTACTGAAGGCCTCAATAGCTTCTCTACAACTGACCTTCTGTCTTATGTACTTGGTACGAGTGGGCTCACAAGTAAAGCCCGTATCCACTTCGGCCTTAAGTCCATAGGCCAAGTTATTAATAAGTCCACCGATCTTTCCAGGGCATCCATCTTCAGAGTAGAGCCAATGGCGATCAACGGTACAGAGACCCTTACTATCTCCTGAGTGACTCCAATAGTATTTACACTGCTCGCTGCTTGGAAGTTCAGACTTAATTTCACCCATACATTCATTCAAGGCCACACAGCTCGTAGCATCTTTGGGAATATTTTGAGGAACTTTCCCCACGCAGGTATCACGGCGAGTGAGGCATGACTTGATCGACTCACAGGTATTATCGATAACCTGGCAATGAGTTTTAATATCATTTTTTAATTCACGACATGACTGGGCATGGGCCGTAAGAGGAAGAGCAAATGTAGTGCTCATGAAAAATGTTACTTTAAGAAATTCCTTCATATTAAATCCACCGGTAAAAGGCCAAACACTAACTTGACTAAGTATCGGTATTTTTTGAGGAAATATTTAGAATCATAGGATAAACTACTGTATTTACTTGGTAAAATGGAAGGCTTCGAGAAAAGGCGTACGGGTGCGACGGGGAAAGTCACCTATTTTGCTCATCATCGCTTCCATTAAGGCCTTCTTATCCGCGACACCTTCCGCATTGGAAAACCTCTGCATCATGCGCACAAAGAGATCACTTATCTCGATGATTTCAGCAAGGGGGTGAATTTGTCCGCCACCAAAGCGCTTCAACTCTTTTTCGAGGTGGGCGTGATGTTGACGAATGATTTGCGGAACCAACGGAGGAATCCCCTTCACCCCTTCCAATTGCCGGGCACCAAGCTCTGCGTGATTGAAGAACATACTCTCTAGTCTATTCTTCTCATCACCATAGACTTTCTTACTCATGATCTTTTCAAAGACATCATCTTCATCAAAGAGTTTTTCTTCGGCGTCACTATAGGGATCACTTCCTTTTTTCACTGCTGAGACCATTCCTATATCGTGAAGGAGCGAGGCCACTCCCAGCGCCTCTAAACTTTTCTGCGTTTCAATGCCTGCGGCCTTTGCCACAATCGAAGATACAATGACTAAGGCACTACTGTGTTCAAAGCCGGCCATCTCTCTTATAAGCGTGGCCAAGAAAGAACTCTCCTCTCCCGCCTTCTCTACTAACTGACAAGTGTTGCGAAAGTATTTCTGGGCATGAACAAGGGAATCATTATCCACCCCCATATCCACCATGGCATTCAAGGTCACTTCCCCTTGATTGAAGAGAAAGCCCATTTTCTTATCGGTATCCAATTGATCATTCTTTGCCACAATACTCGTTAAGCGATCGCAGTATTCGACATAAGACTCTAACGCTTCTTTGCGAATATAGAAGTGCTTCACTCCTTTTTTAAGGTAGTCCACAACCCTTTCCACATCAAAGACATCTCCTCCTTGGACGATCTTGATAAACTTATCTTTGCGAAGCTTTACGTAGATATCAAAGAGGGACTTAGAACCACTGACAAAGAGCTCTGCCTTGATGGGACGATAGGCCGAATCTTCACTTTCAAGTTCCTGCCCTACTTTATCTTCTGTAGAGACATTCTTCATGATCGATTCCGTGTCAAAGAAATCAATAATGCGTCCTAATTTCTCTTTGAGAATTTTTAAATTAAAGGGCTTGGCAATCTTTCCCTGAATTCCCATTTCGTCGAGATCAATGGTTTCATCCAATTCCACATTCATCGATTCAATAAGATAAATAGGAAGGGTTGGCTGATAGGTTAATGAAAAACGAATCACGGCCGCACCACTGGGATTGCGAACTTCGGGAGAGATCAGGCAACTATTGAAACTCTCCTTCTCTTCTTTCAAAAGCTTCTGCGCTTCACTCCCAGAATAAACATGCTTGAAAGGAATATCTTTAAAGAGTGGATCTTCTTGTAACTTCTCATAGAAGCTTCTGTCGGGGTCCACAATTAAAATTGATTTTGCCATAGAGTTTTTGTGAAGAACTAAAGGTTTAAATTTTCGTAGATTATATTATCGGCCAATCTCTGGGATATACCTAATGATTTTTCGTCTCGTACTGTCCACGAAATCAATGGAGTTCCTCGCTTTCGTATCTCTTGAGGTGCCCTACGGTGAATGCCTGACCACTCATAACCCACATAACTTGGTCTGATAACATT